>NZ_QVGZ01000001.1:0-97229 GCF_003603345.1 Faecalibacterium sp. AM43-5AT | reverse complement strand
GGTTGTCCAGTTTCTTGTCTACTTCCCGGAGCTGCTTTTCCAGCAGCGGGATCGTAGTATTCTCCTGATTCTGGACCTCCATGACCAGTTGAACGATCTTGTCGATCACCGCATCGTCCTGAATCAGCTTCATGGTCTCCCGGACGACCAGCTCTTCCAGCCATTCCTTCTGCACGGTCTTTTTGTTGCAGCCCTTGCGCCGCTTGACGTTGGCGCGTTTATAATAATAGTAGGTGCGTCCAGTAGCACTGGTTCCGCTTTCACCGAACATCAGCGCACCGCACTTGCCGCAGAACAGCTTGGTGGTCAGCAGATATTCCTCGTCTGCCTTGCCACAGGCAGGGGCGCGCTTGTTCTTGTCCATACGCTTCTGCACCCGGTCAAAGAGGTCTTTCGGAACGATTGCCGGAATCGCATCCGGCACAACGATATCCCGGAAAGACAATTCACCAATGTAACGACGGTTCTTCAACATGGTGTTCACGCTGCTGTGAGTCATTTTTGCCGCCCTGCATATTGCGGACACCCTTGTCGTTGAGGAAGTTTACGATTTCCACCATCTTATCACCGTTGTCATACTGCTGAAAGGCTTCCAGCACCAGCGGAGCAGTCAGCGGGTCAAGGTGATAAAACTTTTCCTCGTCGATTTTGTAGCCTATGGTTCCCGTACCGCCAGTACACTTCCCCTTCAGAGCATTTTCGGTTTGGCTTCGAATGACCTTTTCGGACAACTCAGCGGAATAGTATTCTGCCATACCTTCCAACAGTGTTTCCACCAGAATGCCCTGTGAGCCCTCGGCAATAGGTTCCATAACGGAGATCAGGTGGACACCGTTCTTTTTCAGGATCATCTTGTAATTTGCGCTATCAAAACGATTCCGTGCAAAGCGGTCAAATTTCCAGACGAGAACAACGTCAAACAGTTTTTTACCGCTGTCTTTGATCATCTGCTGGAACTCCGGGCGATTGTCCGTTTTGGCAGAGAATGCACGGTCAATGTAGTGTTTGATGACCGTGATGCCGTTCTTTTCCACATAGGCCGTGCATTCCCGAATCTGCCCTTCGATAGATTCTTCACGCTGATTGTCGGAGGAGTAGCGAGCATAGATAACAGCAGTCACAGATTCACCTCCCTTTTAACGTGCCGCCTGATAGCTTTTCGCATACTTGTAGATTTGTCGTGCGCAGTCGAGGCTCATTTTGCTAGAATCATTGTGCTTGAGCCACGCATTCACATTGCCGGGATTCAGCTTCAAGTCCGTATAAAGACGATAGTTTGTCAGTTTCTTTTTCTGTTGAAGCTCTACTACCCGGCGATGGATCAACTCTTTCGTATCATTATCGGCAAGAACAGCATCCCGGACGGAACAATAGCTTCGCCAGACTTTCAAATAGCCTTCCGGCAATTCCAACGACTGGTTTTCCAGAAGCAGCAGCATTTGCGTCAGCGAATAGCGATTGGAAAGCTGCTCATACTCCGCAGCAACAGCGCTGTTTACGGTATAGCGAAGTAGAAGATCAACTTTATCAAAGGCCAGCGCATAGAGATATAGCGGCTCTTTCAGCCGGGGGGTATCCTGCAAACAGTCCGCCAATTTGTGAATACTGGCAGTCTGAATGCCAGAAAGTTCTGCCACATACTGCTTCAAAAAGCCCTCAAAGGTCAGCTTTCTCACGGTCTCCACCTCTCCACATACTCCTGATACCGGATGTAGAAGTCCCGATACCGCCAGTCGTTCAAAATGCTGGCTCTCAACTCATCTTCATCGGTTGCAAGATGTTCCAGCAAATCCCAGTCCAAAGAGGTCCGCACAGCCTCACTCTCTACGTCTGCCTTGTCGGTGTCGCGGAAAGAGCAGAGCTTTGCAATCACCAAATCCTCCAGACTGGGTGTGTAGAACTGTACCTTTGTTCCACCAAAGGGCAGCGGCTGGAGCCGGTCTTGGAAGTTATACGGGAAATTGTCGATGTAAGCTTCCACATCGGTGTTGATGTCGTACTTGCCGAGCAAGCTATACAGTTCTTTCGGAACACTCAAGGCATCAATGTCATGAGTAGCGCGGGTCAGCTTGCCCAGCAAAATAAACGCACTGCCGCCTACGATCACCATCTGGTAACGGTCATCGTTGTCGATTAGCAGGTCGGCATCTTCGTCCAGCCGTTCCAGACGCTTACGGAGATCGTCTAAAATCATCTTTCCCATAAAATAGTCTTTCGTATTTTTAATAATAGTATTTTCTAAAATTATTTTACAGAAAAGAAATCCGATTGTCAAGCACAAATCAACGACATTTCATACAATTCATACTACCATGTTGTCAGTCCACATCTCTCATTGGCTAATGACCGTGCTGATTGCCGTATCATAATCTTCCGATGGATACTTATACTTTTTCAAGAGGTGCTTCACCATCTTCCGCATACTGGCACGGGCAGTTTCTTTTTTCTGCAGGTCTATTACGCTCGCATTACTGAATTTCTGCGTTTCCAGCCACCTCCATTGCAGCGTTCGATTGACACAGGTTGAGTTATCGGCAGATACAGAAAACACAACGGGCTGCTCTGTTACCAGAGCCGCCCGTTGTGTTCGTTTATGAAAAGGAGAGCTTAGATCTCATACCACTTGATCTCGTTGGCATCCAGATGCAGAGCAAAGCTGCTGCCGTCTGTGGTGTAAACGGTGGTGTCCTGCGGCTCGTACGTGTTGTTCACAACGCAATACTTGCCATTTTTGACATAAGCATGGACTTCCACATTGTAGTTGGAACTGAACCAAGTGTGCAGTTCATCCTCGCTGTGGGCACTCCACAAGATGGCTCGGTAAAGGGTGCGGCTGTTGGCAAAACTATACGGTACACCGCTGATGTATACGGCACGTCCCTTGCCGAAATCATGCGCCGCCATCTGCACTTCCTTATTCCGCTGCACCAGCACTTCCGTGCCTTCCAGGGCATAAATGTTCTTCTTTCCCTCACCGAAGTCGATGGGTTTGTCAGCATCCTGCAAGATGAAATGATTCGGATGCTCTTCCCAGTTGTACTTGTCGTAGTTCAGAGTGAAGCCGTTTTCTTCCTCCACACCCAAAACACTGGCCATCTGGAGGATATGGCCCTGATATGGATGACCGGACGGTTCTCCAACGCCGATGAAGCCGCCGCCGTTCCAGACGAACCGGCGAATGGCGGAGGAGATCTCCGGGTCTTCCCACCAGATACCGCCAGTGTGGGCGGTGTCGGCATCGCCTACATTGATGATGACATCCACCGTTTCCAGCAGCTTCGGATCGTTCTTGATATCCTCAAAGCTGATAAACTTCACATCAAACGGTGCGCCAGAAAGCATTTCAATCACGCCCGAATAGCTGTAATTCTGCTTGTAGTAGAGGGCATGATGCACCATATGACAGCCCCATGCCCGCATTTTACCCCAGCAGTTCAGCACAGCCACCCGTTTGACGCAGTAAGGCGTAGTGCCCTTGATATTTTCATACAGTTCGCGGAACTCCTTACAGACGCTCTCTACATAATCCACGAACTCCGGGAACTGCAATGCCAGCTTCAGATAGCCGCCATAGCCAATGCGGTCAATAGGCTTGCGCAGGATGGCACGGCGGGCTGTGACCCAGTTTTCTTTGGCTTCTTTCACCGGGTCGCCGCCCTCATGGAACGTGTCCGGGAAGAAGTAAGGCAGAAAGCGTCCTTCCGTGTACTTCACGCCCTCGATGTCAGAGATCAGACGCAGCGTGGAGCCATTGCCCACGCTGCCCACCACGGCATCCAGACCAATGGTCTTGAACTCCGGCATAAAGGGCTCGGTGCCGATCCAGTGGTCGCCGAGGAACATCATCGCCTCGCAGCCGCACTCGTGCGTGATGTCCACCATTTCTTTGGCCAGTTTTGCTACTTCGCGCCGCTGGAACGCCTGAAAATCACGGTATTCCTTGCTGGGCACACGATACTGGTTGTTGTAGTAGCCCTGGTCGATGATATACTCCGGGCGGAACTTGTAACCTACTTCCTGCTCAAACTGATTGAGGATATAGGGGCTGACGGAAGCAGAATAGCCATACCAGTCCACGAATTTTTCCCGCTTGAGTTCATCGAAGATCAGGGTGAACTGATGGAAGAATGTGGTATAGCGGATGACGTTCACATACGGATGATCTGCAATGAATTTTCGCAGACGCTCCATGGAATATTTGTGGGTTTTCGGCTGGCGCACATCAAACGTGATCTGATGCTCGAAATTCGTCCAGCCGTTGGTGGTGGCATTGTACATATGCACCGGGTCCCAGATGAGGTAGGCAAGGAAGCTCACGGTATACTCATGGAACGGCACCGCCTGCACGGTCACGCTGCCATCCGCATAGCTCCACTGTTCTGGCGGCACAGGCTGACCCGTGGAGCGATCCATGACCTCCCACCAGCGGGTGATGTCATCGTGATCGTTCACTTTCATCAGCTCCGGGCTGATGCCTTTCATCAGAGGGATGGTCACGGTCTCGCCGGGGGCAGTGTAGAAACCCGTCATAATGTAGCACTGCTGCACCTCGTCCGGGTTCGCTTTGGCCCATGCGTTATCCTTGCGCGTGGTATAATAGGTGGAATAGATCTTTGCATCGGCGTTTTTCAGTTCCTGCGGAAAATCCGTACCATCGCAGTCACGGATGGCATCCGCACCCCACTTTTTCAGAATCTCCAACGTTTCGGGCACCACATCCAGGTCGGTCGGAATGGTAACACGCCCGGTCTTGCACTTATCTTCCATAGTTTTCCTCTCTTATCCTCAATCCTGATAGGTTGCGTTGTAAATGGCCAGTACCGCCAGCAGCAGTGCCACACCCACAAGCATGATGCCCAGCCCTGCCAGCTGTCCAGTCATTTTCCAGCCTGCCACAACCAATGCAATGGACAGCACAAACAGCACGATCATCAGCACGATGCGCAGGGCAGGATGTGTTTTCCAGAATGTTTTCATGTTTTGTCACCTTATCCTTTCAAGCCGCCCACCGTCATGCCCTGCGTCAGCTGCTTCTGCACACAGATGTACAAAATCAGAGTGGGCAGCATCACCAGCACAAGACCTGCGTACATGGTGCCGTACTGCGCAGCACTCTGCTGAGCCTGCATCAGATTCAGCAGACCCACCGGCAGAGTACGGGGTGCGCTGGTGGAACTCATAAGGGTCATGGAGATGATGTACTCATTCCAGAAAGACAGGAAGTTGAACAGAATAATGGTGATGATAGACGGCTTCGCCATTGGGAAAATGATACGGGTCATTGCAGAGAAATAGCTGGCACCGTCGATGTAGGCTGCTTCTTCAAAGTCGTGGGGCAAAGTGGCAAAATAGCCTGACAGCAGATAGATGGTAAAGGGCAGTGCCGTAGCTGCATACACGACCGCCAGAACGAACAGGTTGTTCAGCAAAAAGCCGCTGCCGATATGGTTTTTCAGCCACACATCACCGTCACGCAGCATCAGGAAGATGGGAACTACGATATAGTTGACATTGATGAACAGACCTGCCATAAACAGCGTGTTCAGCAGCTTGCAGCCCTTGAACCGGAAACGGGACAGGCAGTAAGCTGCCGGCAGCGCAATCACCAGCAACAGCACCAGAGCCAGTGCTGTGACCAGAACGGAGTTGAGCATATATTCGCCCATCTTGGCTCCATTCCACGCATTGACGAAGTTCTGCCAGTAGAATCCGGCAGGCAGTGCCCACGGATTGCCGTAGAACTCTGAGTTCTGCTTGATGGATGCCATAAACACCCATGCCACCGGCACAATGATCGTCACAGCCAGCAGGATCAGTACAAAATAGATGAAAAATTTGTACAGGCCCTCCGCCGAACGGGAGGATTTTTCTTCCGTTTTCTTCATGTTTTTCCTCCTTAAAATTCCAGCGGTTCACGGCTGGTGGCACGATTGACACAGGCAGACAAAGCGAACGAGAACAGGAAGATAACCACACCGATTGCCATGCTGTAACCGTACAGACCTGCATCTTTCTGGCTGTACATATAGTTCAGGGCCACATCCGAGGCACCGTTCGGCCCGCCGCTGGTCATCGCCTTGACGAACAGGAACGCCATATTGATGGTGGAAATGATAAAGAAGGTCAGGGTGGTACGGATGTTCGTCCAGACCAGCGGAATCGTGATCTGGAAGAACTGGGTCAGACGGCCCGCTCCGTCCAGATTGGCGCTCTCGTACAAGCTGGCAGGCACCGAGGACATGGAAGCCATATACATCACCATATAGTAGCCCACAGCCTGCCAGACCATTGCAATGATGATGGACGGAATGACCAGCTTTTCGCCTTTCCAGAGGATAGGGTCAGTCATATCCCGGAACAGCCCGATGATGCTGTTCAGCATACCATTCTCCGGCTTATAGATGGCAGAGAAGATACCGGAGATGACGACCACAGACAGGATGTTCGGGATGTAGAAAATGATGCGGAAGAAATTCTGCCCCTTGATTTTTTCGCGGGTCAGGATGGCTGCAAACACCAGTGCAAACGCAAAGGTGATGATGGTAACGACCACCACCAGCAGGATCATGTTCTGCATGGAGCGGATGAACTGGGTGTCCTTCAGCAGATGCTGAAAATTTCTCAGCCCGACAAAGGTTTCGTTTGGCGAGTAGGCTCCACGCTCATACAGGCTCATGCGGAACACATTGAGGGTTGGCAAAATCATAAAAATGAAAAACAGGATGGTGGCCGGTGCCACACAGAGGAACACGAACCGTTTGCGGCTTTTGTCAGATTTCATAGACAAACCGTTCCTTTCTACTGGAATCCAGAAACCCAAAAAAGCGGAGGCGGTCAAAACCGCCTCCGCTGGGCAGGGCCTTGGAAGCTGTTTTCGGATGCAGCTTCGTTCTTACTCGATGATGTTGGCGCGCATCTGGTCGCTGGCGGACTTGATGCCATCGATCCACTGCTGTTCCGTCGTGCTGCCGGAAACCAGAGAGTTGACAGGGTCAAAGAACACCGTGCGGACTTCCACACCGGGGATAGCGGTGAAGGAAGCAAAGTTGCCCATAGCTGCCTTTGCGCCGTTGTCGTAGATGGAGTAGAACATCTTGTTGTCGCCGTCCAGATCATCGGCAATCCCCAGCACAGGCTGGATCGCGCCGCTTTCGGCAAACAGCTTGCAGGCTTCGTCGCTGTACAGGTAGGCTACAAACTGCTTGGCAGCATCCAGATGCTCCGCACCTGCCGGAATCCATGCCTGCTCAAACCATGTATAGCTGTACTGATCGCCGCCAGCCTTGACTGCAGGCAGAGCAGTCATGCCCCACTCGAAGCCATCCGCGCGGGGAGCTTCGCCCATTTCGCCCACGATCCATGTACCGTTGGGCATGAACAGAGCCTTGTTATCCAGCACCAGCTGCTGATTCTGGGTAAAGTCCTGATCGTTCGCCTGTGCCGGAGTGATGGGGTTGGTGTAGGAGGCCAGTTTGGTCACGATGTCAAAGCAGGTCTGTGCTTCGGCAGTGTCCCAGATGCCTTCTTCATAATGGGTCGCCTTGTTGAAGAAGTCGGGGCCGCCTGCTGCATACATCAGCGCATAGAAGAATGCATCAAAGTAGCCGGTGGTGGGGTAAGTGAACAGGTAGGTGCCCTCCGCAGCCGCCTTGTCACCCAGTTCCCACATTTCATCCCATGTGGTGGGCACATCCCAGCCTTTTTCTTTCAGGAACCCTGCGTTGTAGAACAGACCGCAGGGGCTGTAGAACATGGGAGCCAGATAGGTCTTGCCATCGCCGTAAGGGTTGGTAAGAGAAGTATCGGTAAAGCCGCCGGCGATCTTCTCGCTGACTTTCTTGCTCTCACCGGGAACCGTCATGCTCAGCACATCGGTGATGTCAGCGATCAGATTGCCCTTGATGAACTGCTCGGTCAGAGCAGCTTCACGACCGGTAGCCAGATGGATTACATCCGGGTAATCGCCGCCCTGCATGGAGGGGCCGATGACATCTTCCAGGTTCTTGTCGGTGGTCAGTTCAACCTTGATGCCCGTCTGGGCGGTAAAGGCTTCGGTGACTTTCTGCCACATCTCGGAGCCGTAAGCGGTCTCAATGGCAGCGACTTTGATGGTCACATCCTCCGCAGGCGTGGCAGAGGCAGCAGCCGAAGAAGTCGTGCTGGAACCGGTAGAGCTGGAAGAACTGCCGCAGGCGACCAGCCCCAGTGCAGCGGCACCCACGCCAGCCGCTTTCAGGAAATTGCGACGAGAAATGCGTTTCATAGTGTATCCTCCATCATAAAGATTCCGTTCAAAACCACAACCGGGACAAACAGGTTTTGTCCGAGAGGGTCGTGTGATTTATTGATTTCAATATAGAGGTTTTTACCCTTTGCAACAAGATGTTTGTTGTTTCGTTTTTTATAAATCTTGCTTTTTAGAAATTTCTTTCAGCAAAAGCGCTAAATTCGTCCCGTCTGTTTTGGTACATTCTTCCCGTTTGTAACCAGTTTGACATATTTTTATTCTTTAATGGCATCAAAAATATTTATCCTGTCCAAAATCAGGGCTTGCATTTTTTCTTCTTTGCCCCTATAATGAGAAAAACGCACGATTCAACGCATCGGTTTTTGCGATTATATTTTTAGTCTCTTGTTTTTATTTTTATGTTTATTGCGTTTCGCTGTAAAGGAGCCTGTTATGAGCACCGAACGCTTTGATATCCGTCATGCTCCCGCTCCCCGTGAGTCCTTTCGCTTGCTGTACATCAGCAAAAGCAAATTCGGCGGCGACTGGAACAGCACGGCTCACACCCATTCCTGCACGGAGCTGTTCTATTGCCTGAGCGGAGAAGGACAGTTCTACCTAAGCGGGCAGCTGTACCCGGTCAAGCCGGATGATATGGTCATTGTCAATCCACAGGTGGAGCACACGGAATTGAGTCTGAACGCTTCACCGCTTGAATATATCGTTCTGGGTGTGGCTGGCATTGAGATCTTATTCGGCAAGGCTGAATCTTCTTATGCTATCTTCAACTGCCGTGAAAACCGGGAACGGATGGTCACTCTGCTGCATATGCTGCTTGCCGAAGCCGACCGCAGTCTGGATGGCTGCGAAACCGTCTGTCAGGACTTGCTGGAGGTGCTGCTGATCTGGCTGGTACGCTGCACAACGCTCTCTTTGCAGGTGGAAGAAACGCCACAGTCTGACAGCCGGGAGTGTGTAGAGATCAAGCGATATCTGGACAGCAACTTCCGAGAGGACATCTCACTTGACCGTCTGGCAGAGATCGCACACATCAACAAATATTATCTGGCCCACACCTTTCAAAAGGAGTACGGCATCTCTCCCATCACCTATCTGAATCGCCGCCGCATTGAGGAAAGCAAATATATGCTGGGCAATACAGGTTACAGCTTGGCTCAGATCAGCGAACTGATGGGCTTTTCGTCCCCCAGCTATTTTTCCCAGTGCTTCCGCAAAGCGGAGGGGCTGACTCCCAACGAATACCGCCGTCAGGTACGGCAGGGACAACGCCCTGCCCCGGCAAAACGGCATGAAAGATAAAGAAACGAGGAACTTCAAATGAAACCTGTCACCGAACCCATTCTCTGCGCCGCTGCATCCGCCTTTGATTTTGGTGGGCCGATGGTCTGCGATCCACACCACTATGGTGAGGGCCACATCAATGACACCTTTGTGGTCTGGCGGGCAGATCATACCAAACGCTTTATCTTACAGCGCATCAACACCGATACATTCACCGATCCAGCAGGACTGATGGAAAACGTCTGTGGCGTGACCCGGCATTTACGGGCAAAGATTCAGGCAGAGGGCGGCGACCCTGGCCGGGAATGCCTGAACGTCATTCCCACTCTGTCCGGTGCATCCTACTATATCGACACGGAAGGCAATGCATGGAGAGCCTATGATTTTGTAGAGAATACCGTCTGTCTGCAACAGGTCGGCTGTGAGGCAGACTTCCGCACTGTGGCAGAAACACTGGGCAAGTTCCAGAACCAGCTGGCCGATTATCCTGCTTCTACCCTCCACGAAACCATTGCACGTTTTCACGATACGCCCAACCGTTACGCAAACTTTGAAAAAGCTCTTGCAGCCGATGCACTGGGTCGAGCCAAAACCATTGCGCCGGAGATTGCTTTTATCCATGCACGGGAAAAGGACTGCCACGTTCTGCTGGATCAGCTGGCCGCTGGTGAGATCCCGCTGCGTGTCACCCATAATGATACCAAAATCAACAATGTTCTGCTCGATGAAGCCACTGGCAAAGGCATCTGTGTCATTGACCTCGACACCGTGATGCCGGGTCTGTCGGCTTATGATTTCGGTGATTCCATCCGCACCGGTGCCAACGACTGCGCCGAGGACGAACCCGACCAGAGCAAAGTCCACTTTGACCTGCATCTGTATGAAGTGTTTGCCAAAGGCTATCTTTCCACTGCTGGCTCCACCATGCACACAGCTGAAAAAAGGAGTCTTGCTTGGGGTGCCAAACTCATGACGTTGGAATGCGGCATCCGTTTCCTGACCGACTATCTGGAGGGCGACCATTATTTCCATATTGCCCGCCCGAACCACAACCTCGACCGTGCCCGCACCCAGTTCACGCTGGTACGACAGATGGAAGATCTATTCGATCAGATGCTGGAAATCGTCTGCCCGGACAATCACTGATTTCGCAATCTCCTCCATTCGGATACAGCAAGAAGCATGGACGCTCTCCTTTTCGGGGGCGTCCATGCTTCTTTTTAGTCCAACTCCGGCCTCTGCGCCATGGTCACGTCCAGCGCATCCTCGACCCCGGTGCAGTCAATAGAGATTTTTCTGCCATCCCGGAGTAGCAGCTCCACGCAGCCGGTGTCCATGTTGAATTTGCAGGCTCTTGCATCATACTTCATAATCGTATCCTCCTGAAACCATGTCGTAGTTTATAGCTCCATGTCAGAACCCTTTTATTTCACAAATTATTTTTTGGGGTTGCGTCGCCCGGTGTTTTCCGAGCCACGCACTTCCTCATGGTAAAAGTAATCTACAATGACCGGGTGCCCAGGCTCTGCCCGGCCGTAGGGCAGCTCGTTGTCCACGAAGGGACAGCTGTATTCTTTCGCTAGCCGTTCCGCTTGATCCTCCAAACCACAGAAGTAGCTTCTGTCTCCCTTGTTGTAGATAGCGTCGTACAGCGGAACCAAGTCAGGATATTTTTTACGTATATAGTCAAGGATGTCTTTTTTGAATCCGCCTCGCAGATTTAGATTCTCTAACCATATCAGGTCGCATTGATTTCTGACCTGATGGAAGATAGCCTCAAAATCCGAGATACCGGGAAAAACCGGAGCGATAAAGCACACGGTGCGGATACCTGCGTCATAAACCTGCTTCATGGCATCCAGCCGCCGCTTGATGCTGACGGCATTGTCCATATCGTTTTTGAAATCCTCGTCCAGCGTATTGATCGACCAGGAAACCGTGACCTTTCCCAGTTCTTTCAGAAGGTCAATGTCACGGATTACCAAGTCTGACTTGGTGCAGATAAGAATTTCCGCCTCGCTGCCCCGAAGCTGCTCAAGAAGCTTTCGGGTGTTCTGAAACTGAGCCTCCTGGGGCAGATAGCCATCGGTCACAGAACCGATGACTACGCGCTGCCCTTTGTACTTTTGCGGATTTTTGATTGCCGGCCAATGCTTTACATCCAGGAATGTACCCCACGGTTCGGTGTGCCCGGTAAATCGCTTCATAAACGAGGCGTAGCAGTATTTGCAGCTATGGGTACAGCCCACATAAGGATTGACGGAATAGCCGCCCACCGGCAGGGTGGATTTTGTCATAATATTTTTGGTTTCTACATCCTGAATCAGAATGCTGCTCTCTTTCACTTCCGCCATGTATTCTGTTCCTCCAATACCCGGTAAAAAGCCGTGGGAAATTCTTGTACCATATGTGTTTCTCCCATGATAGGAAGTAGATCTTCCTTCATGAATACAGGGATTCCAAGCGCATGGGCCTGATGTGTCAGGTTCCACACCCATTCCGGTTTTGATACGGATTTGCCCTTCCTATGTCCGGTCTCAGTCCCAATAACGATCCACTCAATTCCGGTAAGGTCCACCATACCAACATCATCAAACATAGGTTCAAAGGTCAAATGATAGTGTCCGCCATGGATATGCTCCCGCAAAGTTCGGATACGGTTTTTCTCCTTACTGGAGGTAACAGTTACACCAAACCAAGCATTCTCTAGGGTAGTGGAAAACACAATATCCTCTGGTCGCTTGGTCAAAAACAGATATTGGTGCTGCGGATTTTCAGTCATCTTGGCAAATATCTGTTCCCGCCATTCTGGCTTCCAGTGGGAAAAATCGCTCATGCCGGTGAGCAGAAAATTCTGTGGGCGCTTTTTCTCCATCAGCCGCAGCTTATTTGGAAAAAACTCTGGCTTTTCAAAGTCGTCGATCATGTGAAACCGGCGGACATTATTTCTGGCGTAGCAGTAGCTGCAACCGATCGTACAGCCGATCACCAGATTCATGTTCTGAATACAGTCTTTAATACAAACAGCCACCGCTGATGCCTCCTTACCGTTTTAAGATTTAGCCTTCTGCCGCAGGTGCAACTTTCCCGAAGCCGTTCCAGGCATACAGGCCCTTCTTGTTCTCATCGCCCAGGAACTTGTCCACCTGACAGATGTGCAGGATATGGTCGCCCACCTCCACCGACTGTTGCAAGGTAGCCACCATCGCCAGACGGGTATCCACCGGAATCTGGATGTCGCTGCCCTCCACAGCCATCATCTCGATGTTGTTGGCGGCCACCTTGTCGGTCTTGGCTCCGGTAGACGCTCCGCAGGCCATTACTGCGCCAGCCAGACTCTCACCGGGGACAGTGACGATGACTTTGCCGGTCTCGCGCACACGCTTGCCGGTGTGGGACTGTTTGCCAGTGGCGAAACCCACCATTGGTGGATTGAAGGAGAGGTAAGACACAAAGCAAATTGGAGCCAGGTTCGTAGAACCATCCTCCTTTTTAGAGCAGATCAGTGTCAGCGGATTAGGGGAGGTCAGAACAGTAGCCTCCATAATGTTCAGTTCTTTCATAAAATTCAGACCTTTCTAAGAAATTTCAGTCGTTGACTGCACGGCTAACTAGTGATATATTTATTATACCTGCTAGCAATTTTTGTTCAAGTACGCAAATTGTTTGTACCTGGTATCAAAAAATATACTGCAAAAGACGAGGAAAGATCCAATCATGACTTATGAAGAATTCAAAGAAAAGGTTAGCAGTGTCATTCTAACCGATGATGGAAACTGCCCGGTCACACCGGTGGTTCAAATGCTGCAGGGCAAATGGAAACTCCAAATTCTCTATGAACTATGCATCAAGTGTCCCATGCGGTTTGGGGAACTGAAAAAAGTTCTCAAGCCCATCACCAATACAGCCCTGACCAACGCCCTGAAGGAGCTGGAAGCGGATGAATTGATCCAGCGCATCCAATATAATGAAATGCCCCTACGAGTGGAATACTCCCTCACCGAGAAAGGACGGGATCTGTTGCCGGTCTTTTACGCCATTTCCCAATGGGGAATGAAATATATACCATGATTCTAACTATACTAATCCGCAAGATAATAGCCGGGAGGCATTGACGATTTGAGTCAACTTCCCGGCGTTTTATTTTCTGCATTTTCTACTGCTGCAAAGGATTCAGGAAGCAACCTGATTCATGAGAGTTGATAACTCCCACCGCCTGCAAATAGGCATAGATGATTACGGTCCCCACAAACTTCATGCCCCGCTTTTTCAAGTCTTTTGAGATGGCATCCGATAACGGTGAGCTGACCTTGTCTACTTCTTGGATGATTTTTTCATATGTCCAATGCCATAAGTATCGGTCAAAACTACCCCACTCTTGCTGTATCTTTTGAAACACTTGTGCGTTGACCACTGCAGCTCGTATTTTCAGCCGGTTACGGATGATTCCAGAGTCAGCTCGCAGAGCCGTCAATTTTTCTTCGCTATAAGATGCCACTTTCCGTAAATTAAACCCGTCAAAAGCACGGCGAAACGCTTCCCGCTTATTTAAGACACATTCCCAGGTGAGACCTGCCTGAAAATTCTCCAAAATCAACATTTCAAACAGCATATGGTCATCGTGGACCGGTCTGCCCCATTCCTCGTCATGGTATCGCAGATAAGTGGTATTAGTCGGGCTCACCCAATGGCATCGAATCTTTCCATCTGTCCACTGCATTCGTATCGTCATTTTGAACTTGCTCCGAAATCGTTATGCCTCGCACGCCTCCCGGAGAGCAGGCAGCAGCTCATCCAGCCGCCCGTCCAGACCGAAGGACTTTTCTTTGATATTGTCCGTAATGTAGATCTCACCAAGATTGAGGGTCACATAAGTGGCGTTTGGCTCGCTGGCCACCAGGCGCATCATCGGGGCCTTGATCAGCTGATTGCGCCAGCCAATGCCCAGCTCCAAAACCACCAGTTTCTTCCCGTGGTAGGTTTTCAGAAAGTTTTGGAACCGTGCCTGGGCAGCGGTATCCGGAATCATTCTCTGACCCGCACCCATGTGGATGTCCATGGGACCGCCGCACTTGGGACAGCGCGGCACCAATTCTGTAGGCACATGGCTGCTCTGTTCGGCAGCCGATAATTTTTCTGCCACCTCCAGACTAGGATATATGGTGTCGTGGCAGGGGCGGGCACACTGCATAGTAAACCAGTTGCCCTCAATCTCATAGATTTTCGTCGGATCGAAGCCACACAGTTCAAAGTGACCTTCTCCGTTTGATGTGACGACAAAGTAATCTTTCTCTCCCACAATGGCCTTCAAATCGTTCATTACCGGCGTAGGCTGGTACTGCCCGCAGTAATGATGGATGAGTCGGGCCCAGAAGGCCCATTTTTCCTCCTCGCTGGGCCATCCAGCCATCATGCCCTGCAAAATACACCCAAGGCCGTATTTCCGTTTAAAATCCCCAAACAGTCTTTCAAAGGCTGCATTGTCCGCAAACAAATGCAGTCCTTCGGTGATGGACAGTCCGTTACTGGCCCCGATCAAGATAGCGTCCGCTTCTCTGAATTTTTCCGCAATAGGGTTCCAATCAATCATATTCGTTCGCCCCTTTCTATTTTATGGTTGCTGCGCCGGAGCGCTCCTGCCGGAGGGCAGCTAGAGTTTCCTCCAAATCTCCTTGCAGATACAGGCTGCGTCCCCGCAGATGCTCTGGCCTATGAGATGACTCTCGATTAAGACATGCATAAAAGACGTTTTCGTTTTTGGCAGTAAGTTCCCAGAAGGGCAGTTTGATGATACTGGGCGTCATCTCACCCACGCCAAGTTCCAACAGCAGGACTTTTTTGTCGGACTGATCCATTATCCAGCGTCGCAGGAATCTATGGTAGCGGTGCAGGTTATCCTGCCAGAAGGTTCCCTCCAGAAAGGTATCATCTCGTACCCAAGGCACCAGCACCCGCCCGCAATCCGGGCAACGAGGAACAGCTTCCTCCGGCAGGCGCACACCCACCAAGCGACCGGTCAGTTCCTTTACCAGTTCGCGGTTTTCCCAAATATCATCCCGACAGGGCTGGCTGCACTGGCAGTAGCTAAAGTCTCCCTGAAAGGCGCAAATTTGTTCCTGGGGAAATACCCGAAAAAACTGCTGATCGACATTAGTGGTCAGCACAAAGACCGGTTTATCTGCAACAAGCGTTTGCAGATCCAGATAGGGCTGCCCCGTAGGGGCTTCCCACATGAAGCGCATATATTGGCTGTAATATCCCCACTGCTCCCCATAGCTAGAAAAGCAATGGTAGAATCCAGCCAGTGGAGAGGTAAAGCCATACTGTTCACGAAAGGGAGCCAATGCCTCCGAAAGTGCCGGGGACCAATGGTAGTGGTCGTATCCAGCTGCGCTTGACAGGCCGGAGCCGCCTCCGATCACAACGGCATCTGCTTGAGCAATACGCTCGGCAAGTTCCTGAAGCGCTGCTTGGTTTCCAACCCTCATTGATCGTTATCTCCGCTTTCCATGGTGTTCCGTGCATCCCGCAGCACTTGAGCAATGTCGGCCACAATGGTCATGCCCTTATTCTCCAACTGCTTGGGCAGGAAGTCATATTTGTCGTTGACAGCAATATATCGAGCATGGGGAAAGCTGAGGGTCATGTTCCAGAAAGGCTCTTGGATAAACATGGGAGTCATTCGACCAACGCCCAACTCCAGGAACAGAATTTTGCTGTCTTTGTGTTCCAGTACGTAGCGAGAAATTTTTTCGTACTGTTCTTCATATTTCTTTCCTTGCAGGAAATTCCCATATCCTCGCACCCAGGGGAAAGCCTCGCCGCCGCAGTGAGGGCACCGGGGAATGAGATCCGTGGGAATCTTCGTGCCATCCCCCATAGCGGCCACCATATCAGCCACTGGCTTTACCGCATCCCAGGTGTCATCGGTACAGCAGGCGGCACACTGGAAGAACCGGTGATCTCCCTGGATCTCCGCCACCTTCTCCTCCGGGTAGAGCTTGACAAACTGGGTATCCTGATTGGTGGTGAGGATGAAGAAGTCCTTGCCTTTCAACAAAGCGTCTAGATCCAGATAGGGATGACGCACAGGTGCGGTCTGGGTGGTGTGAAGGAATGTGGCGAGATACCCCCAATACTCTTCCCTTGTCTTCCAGGGGTGCATCATCCCTGCAAAAGCACCTTTGAAGTGGTACTTCTCGGCAAAAGGGTGGAAGTATTTGCGGTAGGAGTCGTTGTCCTCATAGTAAAAATCTCCGCCACCGGCAGCGGACAGGCCGGAGGCCCCGCCCACTACCACACAGTCAGCTTCCTTTACCTCCTGTACCAAACGATGGATCTGTTCGCTATACGGCAGCGGCTTTTTGTCAGTCAGCTGATAAGGCGTACTGCCGGAAGCATAGATAGGATAGTGCCTGGAATAATTCATCTGGGTCTGCATGACCAAATCATCATAGAAGTTCATTGTCACCATTCCTTTCGAGTGGGTGTTATTTTTATTCTTACTTCAAATCATTTTAGCATCCTCTTGCGCTGTTGTCAATATGCTGTTATAATAAAAATAACATCAAAGAAAAAAGGAGATCAGTCCATGAAATATCCCACCCGCCTTAGCGATGCTGTTCATATTCTGGCTTTTATCGCTCTGTACCCAGACTGCGACCTGACCAGTGACAAGCTGGCAGAGAGCATTCAGACGAATCCTGCCTATGTGCGCCAGCTCATGTCCGCCCTGCGGAAGGGTGGACTGCTGGTCAGCGTGAAGGGACATCCCCGACCTGCTCTGGCTCGTGAGCCGGAGAAAATCACTCTACTGGATGCCTATCGGGCAGTAGAGGGCGACAAGCCCCTGCTCCATCAGGACGTCCACACCAACCCCGCTTGTGGCGTGGGCGTAAATATCCAACTGGTGCTGCGGGATTTTTACTTGGACATTCAAAAAACAGCGGAACAAAGAATGCAAGAGATCACGCTGAAAGATGTGCTGGAACAATATCACATGAAGTTAGAAGGGATGCTCTTGCAGCGTTTATGACAGATTGATTTTCAGAAACTCTTCCATTTGGGACAAAAATTCTTCTGAACGGGAAATACAGAACCTCCTTGCCGGACTATACTGGAAACCAGAAAGACCGACACCCCGTATGGGTGTCCTATTTTCCGGCAAAGGAGGTTTCAAAAAATGCAGGAAAAGTACAATGTCACAGGCATGACTTGTGCGGCCTGCCAGGCTAGGGTACAAAAAAGCGTATCCAACCTGACCGGCGTGCAAGAGTGCAATGTCAATCTGTTAAAAAACAGTATGGTGGTGACATACGACGACAAAAATGTAAACAGTGGGCAGATTATCGCCGCTGTAGAAAAGGCGGGCTATGGCGCATCCATACAGCAGGTCAATGGAAAATCAGCTGCCCAGGCTGTCTCCCCGGTGGACACGGCGAAAAAGGAATACGAAACGATGAAGCGCCGGGTCATTTGGTCCTTCGTATTCACCATTCCGCTGTTCTACATGAACCGAAAGCGGATTATCTGCTTTCCGGCAAACTGTTCTGCGCAAAGTGCGGCTGCACCATGAAGGGCGTAAGCGGGCACAGCGGCGGCAACGGTGAGGTGTACCGCTACTACGCCTGCTCCAACCCCCAGTGCCGCAAGCGCAATATCCCGAAGGATGATTTAGAGGGCAAGGTGATCCGCTCCATCTGTGACCACCTGTTGCAGCCGGAAACGATGGAACTCCTTGCCGAAACGATGGTCGAGGTGCAGAAAGCCGACATGGAGAAGCCCAACGCTGAGCGCGATGTGCTGGAACAGGAACTCCGGGATGTGCGCCGCAGGAGCAAGAACATCATGGATGCCATCGAAACCGGCAGTGCAAACCCCCAGCTTGTCGCCCGTCTGGATGATCTGACCCAGCAGAAAAACACGCTGACCTATCAGCTCTCCACGATGGAAGCTGAGAAGCCCCTGCTCTTCACCAAGGAGCAGTATCTTTTCCTGTTGCAGCAGTTCTACGCCCAGCCCACAGAGCAGGACGATGCCTATAAACGCCGCCTTATTAACACTTTCGTAACAAATATAGAAGTTAGTGATTCCGAACTGCTTATTTATTTTAACATTTCCGAAGAAACCGAAAGCAAAAAAAAACGCTCCCCAGTTGAACTTTGATAAATCAAGTTCGACTGAGAAGCGTCTGGTCCGAGTGGCGAGAATCGAACTCACGGCCTCTTGAACCCCATTCAAGCGCGCTACCAAAACTGCGCTACACCCGGATATCTGCAAGCGGTTATCGCTCACAGCTCAATTAGTATACTTGATTCAGGGTGTTTTGTCAAGCTTTTTCTGCCAGTTTTTTGCAAATAAATTTTCAAAACTCCGGCTCGTTTTCCTGCAGCGGCTGATTCCCTGCGGGAAACGTTTCAAATTCAACAGTGGCAAGTGCAATTGCAAACACACTTTCGGCACCGGCTGCCAGCAGCGCCTGTGTGCAGGCTGCTGCCGTGGCACCGGTGGTGATCACATCGTCTACCAAAAGCACCTTTCTGCCCTCCACAAGTTCCGTGTCCGTCACCCGGAAGGCACCCGCCACATTGGCAAGGCGCTGCTCAAAGGGCAGGCCCGCCTGATGCCGCTTTGCACGAGTGCAGCCCAGTGCTTTCGGGTACAGCGGTATCCCCAGTGCGCGGGCCAGCGGCACCGCCATGAGCTGCGGCACATTGTAGCCGCGCGCTCTGCCGGATGCCGGTACGGGAACGATGCAGTCGTACCCAAGGGACATGCCTTCCACAAGCTCCGGCACCGGTTCTGCACCGGCCATATGCATCTCGCTGCCAAAGGCCAGCTTTGCCAGCCAGAGGCCCAGCTCCACCGCCGTCCACGGTGCAGCATGGTATTTGGTATGCAGGATGCCGCGCCGCACACAGCCCTCATACCGAAACGGTGCTGCTGCACCGGTCAGTTCTCCTAAATAATGCTGAGAAGCGTCCAGCCGCATTCCCGGCTTCCGGCGCAGCTCTTCCAGCTCTGCGGCACAATCCGGGCAGATGGGCACACTGCCCAGCACCCGATCACAAAACGGGCAGCGGCGTGGGTACACCAACTGCCTTGCCCCGCGCAGAATGCGGCGCGGGACGCTGTAATAATCCATCAGTCCTTTTTAACGGCCACGATCACACGCACGCGCTTGCCCGCAGCACAGCCAAAGTTATCGTACCAGCCGGTCAGGTAGTAGCCCTCCGAGTTGACCTCGGTCAGCTTGGTGGCGTAGTACTGACCCTTGTACCACAGATACACCTGTGCGTCGTCCGCCATCTCAAAGCGGGTGCCGTTGCTCATGACCGACGCTGCACCCACCTGATCGATCTTCATGGGCATGAGCTGGACCATCGTCCGCACGCTGCCGGTCGTCTCTCTGCGGGCTGCAACACCGCCTACCAGCACCGGATATTTGACGTTGGTGGTGAAAGCTACCTGCGAACCATTGACATAGCACACATAGGTAGCACCGCCGCCAATATAGCGGAAGATGGACGCATACGGTTCGCCTACAAGGCTGCCCACCTGCCGCAGACCAAGGCTGAGCAGGCTATCCGTGTTGGCTGTGATCTTCTGCCACAGAGTGGAGAGGATGTCGCCGTTGATCACACCCCACAGCACTTCGCTGGTGGTGGGCACCAGAACATCCTTCAGGTCGTCCACAATCTTATCCTGTGTATCCGTGCTGTCGCTCTTGCCGGTGGAAATGATCTTGGCCAGCGTCTGCAGTTCCGAGTAGTTGACTGCCACATTCTTGATATCATCCAGCACGCCGTAGGTCCACAGGTCGCCGGTGACATCATTCAGGATCAGGCGGTCGATCTCGCCCTTCTCATTCAGCGTATAGTAGCGGACGTTCAGAAGATTCAGGTCTGTCCCCGCTAGGCGGCTGGGACGAACCGTCCCAGCCACACCCTCCGCAGTTGTATCCAGAATTTGTACATCGTCGGCAAGGGCATAGCTGCCCAGTGCCGTTGCATCTGCATTGACCTTGCCGGCAACGACCTTGTTCTCGATGCCGCTCACGGACTCGCCTTCCGGCGTTACGCGGATCTCTACCAGCCAGCCCTTGGGGTAGTTCAGGCTTTTGTCCACATTCACAGTGCGCTGAACACCATCGGTGCACATGACAGCCACGCGCTGCAGCACATCCGCGCCGTTATCTTCCACAAGGCTGCGGGCTGCGCCCTGCACCACGCCGTAGAACACCTCGTCGGCCTCTGCGCCGGTAATAACATCCGCCGCCTCATTGTTCATGCCCAGCAGCAGAGTAACCACTTCGCCCACGCCGCCGCCGTTCAGGCTGGACACCTTGGAAGCCACTGCTGTGCTGCCCAGCTTATAGCTGGTGCCCGCCACTGTAACCGCCGTGGGAGCGCTTGCACTGGGCGAAACCGCAGTGATGCGGCCCGCAGCACGGCGAGTATAGATCCATACCGTCTGCAGACTCTCGCTGTAATAATACACATCGTAACGGTTCAACTCTGCCGAAGCCGAGACCTTATCGTTGCGGTACACGCTCAACGGCGTAAAAGGCAGCTGGGTGCCTTCCGCTGCCACAAAGGGACCCTTCAGACTCTTGAGCATCACGGTAGAGGTGTCCACCTGGCCATTGGAGACGGTAAAGCCCAGACTGGTACCGTAAGCGCTGCCGGAAGCGGTGTTGGCGGTGAGGGTATTATACAGCAGCAGAGCACAGTCCTCATAGTTCATGGCCTCGCTCTGGCTGCGGTTCAGCTGGTTGCGCAGGCCCAGTTCCTGCGCCTTGTTCAGCTGTGCCGTCGGGAACACGCCGTTGAGGTCGGTCATTTTATAGCCCAGCAGCTTGAGCGCTGCGGTGCAGGCTTCTTCCAGCGTGACCACATTATCCGGGCGGAATGTACCATCGGTATAGCCGTTCATCCAGCCCTGCTGCACCGCAATGCGCACATAGGGTGCCCACTGAGAGCTGCCGGGCACATCCTTATACAGTGTGCCCAGATTACCCTGCTGGCTGGCGCTTTCGCGGTAGGCCGAAAAGGAGACCAGCATCTTGGCAAATGCACCGCGGGTGACGGCAGCATCCAGACTGCCGGTCTGGCTGGTATCCATAGCGCCCAGCGTGATGGCCGTCTGGATGGCCGAGTTGTTCAGGCTGGCTGCTGATGCCGGAAGCACCAGCACGGATACAGCCAGGCATGCTGCAAGCAGACATGCGAAAAGACGTTTTTTCATAGGTATATTCCCCTTCCTTGGTGTTTGGCAGTCCGGCGCAACGCCGGCTGAGAAGAGTTCAGTCATAGCGCAATGCTTCAATGGGGTTGAGCCGCGCTGCGCGCTTTGCGGGCAGGTAGCCGAACAGCACGCCAATCCCCACCGAGATGCCAAAGGCCACCGCAATGGAGTTGAAGGACGGGCTGACCGTGACCGTTGTGCCGCTGGTGAACATGGGCAGCAGCCGGTTCGCCACCATGGATACGATGTAGCCCAGTGCAATACCCAGTACACCGCCCAGCGCCGAGGTGGTGGCTGCTTCCACCACGAACTGCGACAGAATGGTGCGTTCCTTGGCACCCAGTGCCTTGCGAATACCAATCTCGCGGGTGCGCTCAGTCACCGACACCAGCATGATGTTCATGATGCCAATGCCGCCCACCAGCAGCGAAATGCTGGCAATGCCGGTCAGGATCACGATGACCATGTTGATCATCTTGTTCATTTCCTCCAGCCACTCGCTGGCGCTGTAGACGTAATAGCCGTTATCCGAGCCAAGCAGGTGCTGCAGCTCGCCTTCCACTGCAGACTTTGCTTCGTTGGCGCGGCTCTCATCCTCCATGACTGCGGCATAGTTGCTCACTATGCTCTGGCTGGACAGGCGCATGGCCGTGGTATAGGGCAGATAAACGCAGTCGTCGTCGCTGCCCTGCTGCATGTCCGGGTCGCTCACCTTTGCCGCCAGCACGCCCACGATGCGGAACTTGTTGGCACCGATCTTAAGCGTCTGGCCCAAGCCGTTGCCGCCAAAGGCTACGCGGTTCAGATAATCGCCGATGACGCACACCTGCTTGTTGTCCTTGATATCCATGTACTGCAGACCGCGTCCCTGCGCGATCTGGTAGTTCTTCATAACGGAATAGTTTTCGTCCACACCGCTGATGTTGGACCAGCGGTAGCTGTTGGTTCCGATCTTCAGCGTGCCGCTGCCTCTGAAATCGATCTGCGGCGAAATGGACTGGATCAGCTCCGGGTACTTCGTGGGCAGCTTGTACATTTCCTCCACCGGAACAGTGCGGGAGCCGTTGCCCCACACCTGCACCGAAAGGGTGTTGGTGCCCAGTGCCGAAAAGCTGTCGCGCATGCTCTTGGTCATGCCGTTGCCCAAGCCCACGATGACGATGACTGCCATAACACCGATGATGATGCCCAGCATGGTAAGGAAGGTGCGCAGCTTGTTGCTCCACACGTTCTGGATGGCCTGACGGAAGGTTTCAATGATCATGCTTTTTCCTCCTCATCCGGCGTTTCCGGCAGCAGCGTGGGCTGCACCATGGCTTCCGGTGCATGGGCATCGCCATCGTAGACCACCCGCCCGTCCTCCAGACGGATGATGCGGTCTGCCTGCACCGCAATGGAATTATCGTGGGTGATGAGCACCACGGTGTGGCCCTCATCGTGCATCTGCTGCAGCATTCCCAGCACTTCGCGGCCGGTGTGGCTGTCCAGTGCGCCGGTAGGCTCGTCGGCCAGAATGACCGCCGGGTTCCGCACCAGTGCCCGGGCGATGGAAACACGCTGCTGCTGGCCGCCGGAAAGCTGGTTGGGGCGGTTCCTGAGCTTATCGCCCAGACCCACCTGCTCCAGCACCTCTTTGGCCCGGGCGTGGCGCTCGGCGCGGCCAATGCCCGCATACACCAGCGGCACCTCCACGTTCTCCATCAGGTTGAGCCTTGGCAAAAGATTGTACTGCTGGAAGATAAAGCCCAGCATCTCGTTGCGGATCGCAGCCAGCTCGTTGCGGTTCATCTTGCCCACATCCCTGCCGTTGAGCCGGTAGGTTCCGTGGGTGGGCACATCCAGACAGCCGATGATGTTCATACAGGTGGACTTGCCGGAACCGGACTGGCCGACGATGGCCACGAACTCGCCTTTTTCGATTTTCATGGTGATGTGGTCTGCTGCTTTTACCGTGGTATCACCCATCTGGTAATACTTGCACACCTCATCAAACTCGATCAGAGCGCTCATCGCTTCCTCCTGCGTTAAAACATCATGACACTGCTGCCATCGTCGTAATAGTCATCGGTGCTCACAGAGCTGGGATCATAGGCCACAGTGTCATTACCGGTGACACCGCTGATGATCTGGGTATAGTCATCGTCGCTCACACCAGTCTTGACCGGAACGTACACATAGCCTTCCGGTGCGGTCATATCGGGGTCTGCATTGGCGGCACTGGGCGAATCCTTGGTCACCAACACATAGCCGCCGCGCACGATGGCTGCATTGGGCACCGCCAGAGCGTTCCCCGCCTCCGCGGTCATGATCTCTGCGTTGGCATTCATGCCGGGGCGCAGACCCTCGGTCTCATCGATGCGCACCGTGACCGGGTAGGTGGTGGTGCCGCCGCTGGAGGTACCCTTCATGGAAACACGGGTCACTGTGCCGGTATAGGTCTTATCCGGCACTGCATCCGCCGTCACCTGTACGCTCTGGCCCACCGAGACATCGCTGACCTGCAGCTCGTCCACATTGATGACCATGACCAGATAGCTCAGGTCGTAGATGGTGCACAGGTCGGCACCGGTGGCCAGTGCATCACCGGCCTTGGCGTTCTTTTCAATGATGGTGCCACTGATGGGCGAAGTGACCGTGTAGTTGTTCATGGCCTCCTGCAGGTTATCCATGTTCAGCTCTGCGCTGCGCAAGGTCTCGGCTGCGGACTGGATGGCCTCGGTAAGGTCCTCGCCGCTGATCTGCAGCACGATATCGTCCTTGTTCACGGCTCCGCCTTCCGGCACATTGATGGCCGTCACGGTACCGGCGGCAAGGGCAGTCAGGGTGCGCTCCGCCTGATACTCAAAGCACTTGGCAGCAATGCAGTTCACGCCATTGATGGTTGCCGTTGCTGCCTGCGCAGTGGTCAGGCCGCCTGCATTGCGCACAGCAATGGTCACGGTGCGGGTGAGCAGGTTGCCGGTGCTCAGGGCATCGGTACCGGTCACAGCGGTCACGGTGCCGGTCAGCATTTCAAAGGTACCGTCCAGCGTCACCTCTGCGCTCTGGCCCACCGAGAAGGTGGCGGCATCCGCTGCCGGGAACTCCAGCTGCAGCACCATTTTGGAGCTGTCACGGATGACCGCCACTTCCTGACCGCTGGTCACTTCGTCGCCCTTGGCTACCTTGAGGGTACTCACAACACCTGCCACCTCGGCGCGCACATATTGGCGGTCCACGGTCTTATCGTAGCTGCGCTGTGCCTGCTGCAGGGTGATGGATGCCTGCTCTGCCTTGGTGGTGGCATCGGAGGCATCCACCGTGTACAGCACAGTGCCTTCCTCCACAATGTCGCCTTCCTCAATGGTGCTGGTGAGCACCTTGCCTGCCACCAGCGATTTGACGTTATATGTATTGGCCGGGTTCAGAGTGCCGGTGCCGCTGAGGGAGTTGGACAGATCCCGCTTTTCCGGCGTGGTCTGCACATAGCTCACATCCACATTGGTGTCCTGTGCCTTGTCCGGGCGCAGGATGAACCATCCGCCCAGCACGGCCACGCACACCACCGGCACCATCCATTTCCAGTTCTTGCGGAAAAAGGCTGCTGCTTTGCCGCCCTTCGCTGCGGGCTTTGCCTCACCCGCAGCCGTCTGCTGTACCGTAGCATCCTGCTTCTTTTTAAAGATCATGCTTGCTGTTTCCTCCTGTATCTTTCAGGGCATGCCCTGGTTTCGGTATCGGGCGCAGGCTTTGCAAAAGCGCGCGATAAAGAGTTTATTGTTAGTTTATCGCATTTTCGTCTATTACACAAGCGTCTAAATTTTGTTTTGACGCATTTATGTCAAAGTTTTATCCAACTTTCACACCGTGCCCTCTTTTGCCTTCCAGACAAAACAAAAGAGACAGTGCCCCGCTCTTGCAGGGTACTGCCTCTTTTTTGAAGCACGATCTTTATTCAACTGTAGTTTCCACTACCACATACACCCCGGCAGGGACGCATGCAGCCCATGCGCCGTCCTTGTCCAGCCAGCCGAATTGCTCGCACACATGATCCGGGCACTGACTGTCCAAAAACGCGATGGCACCATCCTTTACCTGCAGATGCACGACATAATTGCCCACATCATACAGGTAATCGTGGTCTGTATCCAGCGGCAGAGTCTCGGTGATGCCATCGCCAAAATCGACGGTGGCCTGCAGGCCGCTGCCCTTGCTGCTGTGTGCTGCGCGCACGCCGAAATACAGCGCTGCTGCCAGCACAAGGATCACTGCAGCAAAGATCAGGTTCTTCATCCATGGCTTCAGGCCTTTGGAGCCGGAAGCGTTTTCAGGTGCTTTGCGGGTACTCATGCAGCGTAGTCGCTGGCAGCCTTACCTGCAATGCGGCCAAACACGGTGAAGTCTGCAACAGCGTTGCCGCCCAGACGGTTTGCACCGTGCACACCGCCAGTGACCTCACCTGCTGCAAACAGGCCAGGGATCACAGTGCCGTCCTCCTTGAGGACTTCGGTGTTGGTGTTGATGGTCAGGCCGCCCATGGTGTGGTGCACACCAGCAGTGACCTTGATTGCATAGTACGGAGCAGTATCCAGCGGGTTTGCAAAGCTGGTGCGGCCAAAGTCGGGGTCGTTCTTGGCCTCAACATAGCCATTCCAAGTCTTCATGGTCTCGGCAAAAGCAGCCTCATCAACGCCCATTGCCTTGCCCAGCTCCTCGTAGGTCTCGCCGGTCACGGTGAAGCCCTTCTTGATGTAGCCCTGAATGACGCTGGAAGCATCGGCCATAGCCTGATCGACCACCAGCCAGCTGTAGCTGCCGGTCTGAGCGATCTCAGCAGCAGAGACCACGTCACGGGTGCCCACTTCGTCGATGAAGCGCTTGCCCTCGGCGTTGATCAGCACAGCGCCGTCGCCGCGCAGACCCTCGGTGATCAGGGCAGCGGTGTTGGCCTCAACGGTGGGGTGGATCTGGATCTGGTCCATATCCACGGTGCCAGCGCCGATCGCGGTCGCCATCTCAATGCCCTGACCCTGAGCGCCGGCAGCGTTGGTGGTCATGAAGCCCTTCAGCTCAGGCTTGTACTCGGTGACCATGTCCAGATTTGCGCCGAAGCCGCCGGTGGTCAGCACCACAGCCTTGGCGTTCACGGTGACGGTCTCGCCGGTAGAACCGGTGGCCTTGATGCCCACAGCAGCGCCGCTCGCATCGGTCAGGATCTCGTTGGCGGTGGTGTTCAGCAGGATCTGGACACCGGCCTTCTCGCAGTTCTCCTCCAGCAGGGGGATCATGTAGGAACCGACAGAAACGGTCTTGCCCTCTGCGTTCACAGGGCGATGGATGCGCTTGACGGATGCACCGCCAAAGCTGGAAACACTGTGCAGGGTGATGCCGTGCTCGTCCAGCCAGTCGATGGCATCAGCAGAGTTGGAGCACAGGGTCTCCACCAGAGCAGGGTCGTTGATGCCCTTGCCGCCGATCATGGTGTCCAGCTCCATCAGCTCAACAGAGTCGAAGTAGCCGGTGGGGTTCTTCTGGTACTCTGCCCACTGCTCAGAGACGGTCTTTGCCAGAGCGGTGATGGTCTCGTTGTCAGCGTACTTTTCAGCAGCAGTCTTCAGGGTCTTTTCGACACCGGCAGACTCGCCGAACTCGTTCTCATCCTGATACACGGTCTTGCCGGCGTTCATGCCGCCGGTAGCGCGCACAGAGTTGCCGCCCACCATGGCCTGGCTCTCCACGATCACAACGCTCTTGCCCTCGGCAGCAGCGGTGATGGCAGCGGTCATGCCTGCGCCACCTGCACCCACGATGACAACGTCAGCGTCAACGGTGGAATCCTCGGCCTTGGTCGCGTCGGCCTTGACCTCGATCTTATAGTCGTCGGCGTTCAGGCCGGCGGCAGTCAGGGCAGCGGCTGCTGCCTCCTTGATGGCGTTGGAGGTGATGGTCGCGGTGGACACGCCGTCCACGGCGATACTGCCGGTCTCAGCGATCTGAGCGGGCAGCTGCTCCAGTGCCAGCGTACCGATGCCGGGGGTCTCATCCTTGCCCTCAGCGGTGCAGCCGGTGATCTTGCCGTCTTCCAGCGTCAGGGTAACGGTAACATCGCCGCCCATGCCCTTGGCAGTGCCGGTGAAATCGCCGGACACGCCGCCTGCGGTGGAAGCGGGCTTGCTGCCGCAGCCGTAGCCCAGCAGACTGACACCCACAACAACCGCCATGGCCAGCGCAGCCACGCTCTTGCGGATCTGATTCTTTTTCATTGTTTCTTCCTTCTCATATTCGGGTTGCTTGTGTTCGGACATCTATCAGCAAAAAAGGGGGAGCTGCTCATTCGGAAAGCAGTTCCCCCTCGCTGAAACTTAGAAAAGACTTAGGCGTTAGCCTGAGCTGCAGCAACAGCGCATGCGACGGTAGCACCGACCATGGGGTTGTTGCCCATACCGATCAGGCCCATCATCTCAACGTGTGCGGGCACGGAGGAAGAGCCAGCGAACTGAGCATCACCGTGCACACGGCCCAGAGAGTCGGTCAGGCCGTAGCTTGCGGGGCCTGCGGCCACGTTATCGGGGTGCAGGGTACGGCCCGTGCCGCCGCCGGAAGCGACGGAGAAGTACTTCTTGCCGTTCTCGATGGCCCACTTCTTGTAGGTGCCGGCAACCAGATGCTGGAAGCGGACGGGGTTGGTGGAGTTGCCGGTGATGGAGCACTGAACGTCCTCCTTTTTCATGATGGCAACGCCTTCCATAACGTCGTTTGCGCCGTAGCACTTGACAGCTGCGCGCTCACCCTCAGAGAAGGGGATTTCCTTGACGACCTTCAGGGTCTGGGTGGGGATATCATACTCAGTCTGCACATAGGTGAAGCCGTTGATACGGGAGATGATGTAAGCTGCATCCTTGCCCAGGCCATTCAGGATGACGCGCAGGGGGGTCTTGCGGACCTTGTTTGCGGTGCGGGCGATGCCGATAGCACCCTCAGCAGCTGCAAAGGACTCGTGGCCTGCCAGGAAAGCGAAGCAGGTGGTGTCCTCGCTCAGCAGACGAGCGCCCAGATTGCCATGGCCCAGACCGACCTGACGCTGCTCAGCGACAGAGCCGGGGATGGTGAAAGCTTCCAGACCTTCGCCGATGGCAGCAGCGCACTCGGCAGCATCGGTCAGGCCGCGCTTGACGGCGATGGCGGTGCCCAGGGTGTATGCCCAGACAGCGTTATCAAAGCAGATGGGCTGAACGCCGCGCACGATCTTATCGCAGTCGATGCCCTTAGCGAGGAGCATCTCGTTGCAAGCGTCCAGAGACTCCAGGCCGTTAGCCTTCAGGCATGCCTCGATTTTCGGCATGCGGCGATCCATAGATTCAAAAGTTGCCATGAGTTGTTCCTCCTCTCTTATTCCTCACGCGGGTCAATGTACTTCACAGCACCCTGCTCCTTGCTGAAGCGGCCGTAAGTACCCACGTTCTTCTCATAAGCCTCGTTGGGGGTCTTGCCGTGACGGATATCCTCCATCATCTTGCCCAGCTTGACGAACTGATAGCCGATGACCTCATCGTTGGCATCCACAGCCAGCTTGTTGATGTAGCCCTCGGTCAGCTCCAGATAACGGACACCCTTCTCCTTGGTGGAGAAGATGGTACCGGTCATGGAGCGCAGGCCCTTGCCCAAGTCATCCAGACCTGCGCCGATGGGCAGACCGTCCTCAGAGAAAGCGGTCTGGCTGCGGCCGTAAACGATCTGCAGGAACAGCTCGCGCATAGCAACGTTGATGGCATCGCACACCAGGTCGGTGTTCAGAGCTTCCAGAATGGTCTTGCCGGGCAGGATCTCGCCTGCCATAGCAGCAGAGTGGGTCATACCGGAGCAGCCGATGGTCTCCACCAGAGCCTCCTCGATGACACCGTTCTTGATGTTCAGGGACAGCTTGCAGGTACCCTGCTGAGGTGCGCACCAGCCCACACCGTGGGTGTAGCCGCTGATGTCCTTGATCTCATAGGCCTTGACCCATGCGCCCTCTTCGGGGATGGGAGCCGGACCATGCTTAGGACCTTTGGTGATCGGGCACATATTCTGTACTTGCTGCGAATAGGTCATAATCATACTCTCCTTTTGACAAATGTTGCTTTGCAGCACAAAGCCGCCGCCGCGCCCTGCCGGCACAGCCGCTGCCCTTTGCTGCTTGCATCTGACCGGGCGCGCCGCTCTCTTTCAGCGCCTTCACCGGTACTACCACGCATGATTTTATTATAGAGAAAGCTGACGGATTTTGCAATACATTTCCGGTAAAAAACATCAAAACTATTTGCAGTTGCCTTCCGCTAACTGTCAATTCGGATGCTTTTGTCATTTCATTCGTCAAGTTTTTGTCAACTATGTCAAGAGGGCAAATTTCACGCTCCTGTGTCCTGCCTGCGCGGTGTCTGCCCAGCAGGCTTCAGTACCCACATGGCCGCAAAGCCCGCCGCTGCGCCGCCCACGGCAAGCCAGTGCCGCCCGGCTTCCAACCCCCAGAGGTTGGCTGCAAACGGGAACACAAGACTGCCCACGCTCTGCCCCAGTGCCAGAAAACCGTAGTTCACCCCTGCGTGCGGGAAGCCGAACAGATCGGTGGAAAGGGCCGGCAGCACCGCCGCAAGGCCGGAGTAACAGAAGGTCAGCCCCGCATAACAGGCGATCACCCACCAGCCCTGCGCAAAGGCAAACCCCGCCGAAAGCCCCAGCGACACCGCAAATAAAATCAGGTCGGTTGGTCTGCGGCCGATCTTATCGCTGAGCATGGGCATCAGCAGGCGGCCCGCCGCACTGCCCACGCTGCCCAGCACCACGCTCCACAATGCAGCGCTTTCGTCCAGCCCCCGCTCCACGCCCAGCTTCAGGATGATGGGGCTGAACAGAAGCACCGCCGGGGTGGAAAAACACACCGCGCCTGCGCACAGCCAGTACTGCTTTGTTTTCAGCATCTGCCACGGGGAAAGGTCAATGGTATTTTTGTCGTTTTGCTGCTGTTTTTCGGCATCCTGCGGCGGGTCCTGCAGCAGCAGACTGCCCGCAAGGCAGACGGGCAGCGTGACGGCCCCCAGTGCCCAAAATGCGCCCCGGATGCCCTGCACGATTCCAAAGCCGCTGACCGCTGTGCGCACGAACACGGTGAGGAACGCACCGGAAAGCCCCACCGCCCCGCCGATCACGCCGGTGGCAAGGCCCTTGCGCCCGGCATACCACTTCTGTGCGCAGGACTGGATGGACGGGTACAGAAACGCCGTGCCCAGCCCCGCCGGGATGCTGAATGCCAGAAAGAAGCTGACCGCACTGCCGCCCGGCAGCATGGCCGCTGCAAAAAATCCGCCGCACAGCAGTGCTGTCCCCCACAGAGCCGCACACCGCGGGCCTCGGCTGTCCTGCAGAAAGCCGCCGAGGACGCACCCCACGCCGAACGCCGCAATGAGGATGCCGAAGGCATAGCCTGCCCCCTGCTCGCTCAGGCCGTACTCCTCCATTACCGGCTGTTGGAATACGCCCCACGCCGCCGGGATGCCCGTGAGCACCTGAATGGCTGCGCCCGCCGCAAGGATGGTCCACGGATGTTTTGCTGTAAATTGTTGTTTCATCGTCTGTCCTCCGAATGGTTTTCCCTTTACAGTGTGCCCATTTCAATTGACAAAACGGCAGATTTCTTTATAATGAATAAGGTAAAGGTATTTACATTGATTTATATAGAGAGGAACCATCTTATGAAAACACAGGCATTGAAGGGCATGCGCGACCTGCTGCCCGCAGAGCAGACCCTGCGCGATTACATTCAGGGCAAAATTCTGGAGACCTACCGCGCGTCCGGCTTCGAGCGCATTTCCACCCCCATGCTGGAGGATATGGAAAATCTGGACAAATCCGACGGCGGCGACAACCTGAACCTGATCTTCAAGGTGCTCAAGCGCGGTGATAAGCTCACCGCCGCCCTGAACTCCGGCGACCCCAAGCAGCTTTCCGATATGGGCCTGCGTTATGACCTGACCCTGCCGCTGAGCCGCTACTATGCCGCCAACAAGGATAAGCTGCCCAGCCCCTTCAAGGTGATCCAGACCGACCGTGTGTTCCGCGCCGAGCGCCCGCAGAAGGGCCGTCTGCGCGAGTTCGTACAGTGCGATATCGACATTCTGGGCGATTCTTCCCCCAATGCCGAGGTGGAACTGATCGACGTGACCACCCGTGCCCTGCTGAACATCGGCTTCACCGGCTTCACCGTCAACATCAACGACCGCCGCATCCTGCGCGGCATGCTGGAGAGCATGGGTTTTTCCGCCGATACGCTGGATTCCGTCTGCATCACCTTTGATAAGATGGACAAGATCGGTGCCGATGGTGTGAAGGCTGAGCTGACCGAAAAGCAGCTGCCGGAAAATGCCATCAACGCACTGGCCGACTTCATTGCCGCAGGCGAAGTCACGCTGGACGCCGTGGCTGCCCGCTGCGCAGATCCCGCCATTGCCGACGACCTCAAGTATGTTCTGGCCACCGCCAACGCCATGGCTGCAGGCCGCTATCAGGTAGCCTACTGTCCCAGTCTGGTGCGCGGTCAGGGCTACTACACCGGCATGGTGTTTGAGATCACCTGTCCGCAGTTCAGCGGTGCCGTGGCCGGCGGCGGCCGCTACGACAACATGGTGGGCAAGTTCCTGGGCACTCAGGTGCCCGCCGTGGGCTTCTCCATCGGCTTCGAGCGGGTGTGTGGCATCCTGCTGGAACAGGGCTACCAGATCCCCGGCGCAAAGCAGAAGATCGCCCTGCTGTACGGCAAGGATGCCGACTTCACCGCCGTTCTTGCCAAGGCTGCAGACCTGCGCAGCAGCTACAATGTCACCGTTCTGCAGCAGGCCAAGAAGCTGGGCAAACAGTTGGGCCAGCTGGAAGCTTCCGGTTTTTCCGGTGCCGCCTTTATGGATAAGGATGAGATCAAAATTTTTGCGCAGCAGTAAATAATTGCACACAAAGCCCCTTTACTTTTGATATGCTGCCCCCAGAGTAGACAGGGTAAAAACAAAACTCTGAGTGCTCTGGGGGTATTTTCATGTCAAGAAAGAACACCTCAGAAAATCGAGCGATTTTCTGAGGTGTTCTTGTTTTTCTGGTTTAAAAGCCGGTAGGCGGCACATAGTAACTGGGGATCGAGGCTGTTTTCTGCACATTTGCCTGCTGGCGCAGCGCCGAACGTGTCACCTCTGCCCAAGAATACTGGGTCATATACTCGCCGCGGTAGGAATTGGTGGCCGAGCGGTTGCCCCGCAGGAAATTGTAATAATCACAATCCACCTTGCTGGTGTCCAGCGCCAGTGTGCTGCGGCCGCGGATGAGCAGGCCGGTAACACCTGCATCCTCCAGCGTATGGCTCAGGTCAAAGATCAGATTGCGGAGATGGCTGTGCAGCGATGCCGTGTCTGGCTTATCCTCCCACAGCACGGCCAGCATTTCGCCGTTGGTGCAGGTGGCACCATTGCGATCCACCAGATAGGCCAGCAGCTCCTTGCTCTTGCTGCGCTTGAAGGCCAGAGCGCGCCCACCCACGAAGATCTCAAAATTGCCAAAGCACTGGATCTTGATGCCGACAGGGGCATTCTCCGGCGGGTAGCGCAGATGCTCCAGCACATTGCGCACATCCGCCTCGTTTGCAGGCTTGAGCAAAAAGCCGCTCACGAAGATCTGCAGCGCTTCCAGCGCATACTCCGGGTGCTCTGTTACCACAATGATGTTGCAGCGCGGCTGCAGCTTCTGGATCATGCGCGTCAAAGCAAGCCCGTTCATGCCGGGCATTTCCAGATTGAGGAAAGCCGCGTCCATCGGCCCCTGACGCATCCAGCTCAGTGCATCCTCGGTCGTCATGGCGCTGATATAGTCGCAGTCGGGTGCAACGCGGCACAGGATGCGGATCAGCGAGTTGATCGCAAGCTGTCCATCATCGACGACCAGTATCTTCATTCGTACACCCCCGCAAGTTTACCATACATGTTCTCTTTTTCAGTTTAACACTTTGTCCTTTGATTCGCAAGTTTTTTTGCACAAAAAGACAGAAGCTCCACACTTCTTTACAAAAAGACGTTCCTTCCCCATCCGTTTCTTCATGAAGCAGCCGGCTGAAAGAGGCATCTTTCCCAAGGCGAAGTGCGCATTATAATCCGTAGATCCGCTCATTTTTTCTCTGCTTCGTGGCTCCGCTTATAATACTTTTTGTAATAACCGTACTTTCCATACTTTGAGTAGGATTTGTAGTACTTGCGGCCCATATAGTTGTCGTAGTCCACCTGATTGAGCACGGTAAAAATCGATGCTCTCGCCCTGCAGCAGGCGCGAGACTGCGTCGCGGGCGTAGCCGCAGCTTTCTTCCCTGCCATCGCCAAAGCCATGGGCAAGGCTGATCTGCATTTGGGTGGTGCCTACCGGATTGCCCAGCATATCCAGCACCGTAACCTCTGCCATGGTGTCGCAGTCGATCTTGAGCTGACGGACAGTCTTGTTTTTGCTGTCTATCACGATCAGCCGACTGTCCATGCATTTTCATTATTTTCCGGCAGGAAATTTCGCATTTTCAGCCTTTAGGGAGCCACAGATAAACACAAACCCCCGGCCATGCAAAGTTCATCCGCACAGCCGGGGCCAATTGGTATTTTATTTGATATCCAGTTCAGGCGGCACATCGATCTGGTCCGAGACATACTTGCCGTTCTTTTTGCGCTGCCGCACGCACTCCGTCAGCAGATATTCGATCTGCCCGTTCACCGAGCGGAAGTCATCTTCGGCCCAGGCGGCAAGGGCATCGTAGAGCTTCGCGTTCAGGCGCAGGGGCACCTGCTTTTTTGGTTCTGCCATCAGTACAGGCTGCCGCTGTTCACGATGGGCTGGGCATCACGGTTGCCGCACAGCACCACCAGCAGGTTGGAGACCATTGCCGCCTTGCGCTCGTCGTCCAGCTCCACTACCTTGTTCTCATTCAGGCGTTCAAGGGCCATTTCCACCATGCCCACAGCACCGTCCACGATCATCTTGCGGGCATCGATGATGGCGCTTGCCTGCTGGCGCTGCAGCATCACGGCCGCGATCTCCGGCGCATAGGCCAGATAGGTGATGCGGGCTTCCACTACCTCGATGCCGGCCTCGGCTACATTCTTCTGGATCTCGTCCCGGATGCGGGCGGCTACCACCTCCGAGGAGCCGCGCAGACTGCCCTCATCGGCTACGCCGTCGCCGGTGGTGTCCACATTGGGAGCCACATCATAGGGGTAAACGCGCACCACATTGCGCAGAGCGCTGTCGCACTGCAGGGAGAGGTACTCCTTGTAGTTGTCCACATTGAACACGGCCTTTGCGGTATCGGTCACGCGCCAGATGACCGCAATGCCGATCTCCACCGGGTTGCCCAGACAATCGTTGATCTTCTGGCGGGAGTTGTTGAGGGTCATCATTTTTAGCGAGATCTTCTTGCTGGTCGATTCTGCGGTCTGGGAACTGCTGTTACCTGCCTTAAGCAGGACCGCCATGCCGGTTTCGCCACTGTTCACATCGCCGCTCTGGCTCAGTTTGGTGCCAGCTGCCGGGTTGACTGCAGTGCAGAACGGATTCACCCAGTAAAAGCCCTGTCCCTTCAGGGTGCCGATGTAATCGCCGAACAGGGTGAGCACCAGTGCTTCCTGGGGCTTTAACACCTTCAGGCCGCAGAACAGGAAGATGCCCGCCACCCAGTATGCGATGGACAAGATCGTGAGCAGGATGCCCGGAAACAGGCTTTCGTCCAGCAGAATGATGCTGTAGAAAAACAGCGGGACGGTAACAGCATAGCCCAGCAGGGTGAGCAGCAGCATGACCATGCCGTTCTTTTTCGTCTGCAGAATTTTCTCTTCCATAACAGTTCCCTCCTTCACAGGGTGCGGAAGTGTTTCTTTGTGATATCAAAATCATATCACTTTATATCATTCTTGTCAAGTCCTCCGCAGGCAAAAAAAGAGCCGCCGCACAAACACTGTGCAGCAGCTCCTTTTTGTTTATCTTTTAATAATGTAAAGGGCACTTGCTCTCAGGCGAAGGTCAGCACCACCTTGCCAGCGCCGCTGTTGCGGTCTGCAAGGGTATCGAATGCCTTCTGGAACTCCTCTGCCTTGAACACATATTTTACCGATATCTTTCCGAAGCTTCCCATATATTACTCTTCTCCGATATTTATGTACAGATCCGGCGTGATTTTTGCTGCATTTATTTTGATGATGAAATCACCCAACAACTGGCTAAGCAGAATTCCTGCCCCGTTTCCAACTGTTGTGATCAGAGCTGCATTATACATTTCCGGAAAACAGAAAATGCCAGATGCAGCCCATAGACACAAATAATAATGGTCTGCTGTCCATTTATCGCAATTTTCAAAAATAGTGCCTATTAAAACGGCATATTTGCGATATGCAGTTTGCGGATGTTGCTTGTGCATTAAAAACGCAAACTGCTATAAACAGATAAATCTCACGAAGCACTGTTTGAGAGAGAAGATAGCATAGCATATATGCTGAAAATACGATCAGCAAAAATCCGGAGCAAGTTTTATTTTTTGAAAATGTGTTCTTCATACGACGTTTGAATCCTATCTGCAATGTATACTGCTCATCTCCGCGTTTTCTTGTAAAGCAGCTTGGCAGCTTACTTCAATACGATTTCAACCGTTGGCAGCTTGCTATCCGTTCCGAGTTCATCATCTTCTGCAGCTCTATAACCGGTAACATTTATTGAATACATATAATCTAAAATATCCAGATCTTCTTCATCCTCGGGAAGTTCAACTTGAAAAGTTTCAAACTCAAACACATAAGATGTTCCTTCAATCAGTTCGCCTGTCAAGTCCTTCTGGAAATGAAGCAAAAATGGCCTGTCCTGAAAGAAGTGAACAACGGCAATCGTTTTTTCCGGAAGTGCGTAATAATCAGGCAGGAGCTGCTCAACAGTAGCTGTAAAAGAACCCGAAAACTGCGCAAATCGCTTTTTATTTCCGGTCACTTGCTGTTTTCCATCATGATACCCTGCTTCGTAGCCAGCAGTGTATCCCTCTTCGTAGTTCGCATTACATGTATCTGAACTTTGAGCATTTGTTCCGCAGCCAGATAATGAAAGTGCCAGCACAAGACAGAGAATTCCTGCAATCATCTTTTTCATACTGTTTCCTCCATCGAAGAGAAGAAGTCCGCGAATTTCAGAACACTATCTACTGTAGCTTAAATTTAATCCAAGTTTGTTCACTCGTCTACAAAATTTCTCAAAATCGTATAGCTGCATATAATTTCATAAAAATTTGTAGCACAATCACGATACCCCGCGCAATGATTCTCAGGTTTATATAACAAAAAAGAGGCTGTTGCAAAATAAAAATGCGATAGCAATTTGCACAAAGAAATCTACAAACAAAAAATCCCCCTACACTGGCCGATGAAGTCAGCGAAGGGGAATTTTGTATGCCGCCGGAGCGGCGAAATGTAAAAAATCAAGAGCGGAACTGCAAACGGTTATCGGTCTTGGCAGAGACGGCACGGTCAATGTATCGCAAATATACTATTTGTATGTTGCGTTAATTTTTATCTTGTGACGGTTTTGCAATAAGACCAAAGTGAATTTTTATTTTTGGATCATAAAACGGAACGAGGTTCCCTTCTCCACCGCAAAGCAGGTGTCCGCATGGGGCTTTGCGCCCCAGCTGTTGTCGCCGCCAACGCCGCGCTGGAAGGCCGCGCAGCGGACAACAGTCTTACTGTCGTCCCGGGGCAGTTCATAGAGGTGGCGGGCGTTTTCCAGCTCATGGGGCGTATAGGGCAGTGCCGAGAAGGTCATGCCGTCCCCTGCAAAACCGATACCCGGGATGCTGCCGGTGACAGTTGCACTGTACACGCCGGTGCGGCTGCCGCACTCCTGCGGATAGACCGGAGTATACTGGGCAAAATCCTGCCGGACGTTGTAGTTCCACACACCCATCTTACCGCCTGCGGTGCGGTCAGCGGTGGTCTCCCGGGGGCCAAGCCCCAGATAGGAGACCTCGGTCAGTTCCCGCCGCAGCGGGAAGAGCAGCCCGAACTCCGGCAGTTCGGTGTGCTCGCCCTGCCATGTCATAGTGATATCGCAGCGACCTGCGCCGTCGATGGCAAAATCAATGGGCAGCGTCTGCCCATCTGGCAGGGTGTAGTTTGCGCGGACGGTGACGAACTCACCCTTTGCTTCGGCAGTCAGGTTATCGCAGCGGGCATACAGTCCAGCGGTTTTCCAGAAGGCAGATGCAAACGGCTCTGCGCAGCCCTCGTCGTTGTTGGTAGGCGCACGCCAGAAGTTGGGGCGCACGGTATCGTCCAGCAGCTGCACGCCGTTATAGCGGATGGACACAAGCCCCTTGCCCCGGCTGAAGATGTACTCAAAGCCCTCGCCCTTTACGCCGATGTTGTAATCCATCTCCACCAGCTGCGGGGCGGGCAGGGTCAGCCGGGCAGTGGTGTGGTCGTGCCATACCTGCCCAAAGGCGGCTTCATAGCCCGCCGTGATGCCGGGCAGCGCAGCCCGCTGGATAGCGGTAATGGTCATGCAGGAAAGCCCTGTTTCCGGCAGAGCGAACGGGAACACGATGTGCACAGTCTTGCCGGGTGCGCAGTCTGCCCGCAGTACCGCGCGACGCTCCGGCTTGCCGTTGACCGAGGATGCAAACACAAGGTCGTAGGCGTTCAGGTCGGTAAAGAGGTTCCGGTTTTCAATCACGGCTTCGGTGTCGGTCAGGGTGATTTTCAGCGGCGCGTATGCCGCCTTGACCGCATCCATCTTGGGGGTATTGCGGCGGTCGGGCAGCACAAGGCCGTCCACGCAGAACTCCCGGTCGGTGGGGCGGTCGCCAAAGTCCCCGCCGTAGGCAAAGCCGGGCTTGCCGTCCGGTTCTGTCACCGCGATGCCGTGGTCCATGTACTCCCAGATAAACCCGCCCTGATACAGCGGCTCTTCGTAGGCATACTCGGTGTAGTCGGTGATGCCGCCGTTGGAGTTGCCCATGGCGTGGCTGTACTCGCACATGATGAAAGGCTTTTCCGGGTGCTCTGCCAGAAACTTTTTGATGTCCGCCACCGGGGTATACATCTGGCTTTCCATATCGGAGGTGGCGGGGTATTCCCGGTTCCAGAAAATGCCCTCGTAGTGCACAAGACGGCTGGGGTCGGTGTGGCGGAAGTATTCGCTCATCTCCCACAGGGTCTTGCCGCCGTGGCTCTCGTTGCCGCAAGACCAAATGAGGATAGCGGGGTGGTTTTTGTCCCGTTCCAGCATGGCTTCGGCCCGGGCAAGCACATTCTCCCGCCACTCCGGCCGGGCACCGGGCAGCGTCCATTTGTCCGAGCCGTCCGCACCCAGCTTCTGCCATGTGCCGTGGCTTTCCAGATTGGTCTCCCCGATGACATACAAGCCGTATTCATCGCAAAGCTGTAAGAAATACGGGTCGTCCGGGTAGTGACTGGTGCGCACGGCGTTGACGTTGTGGGTCTTGAGGTTCTGCACATCCCACAGCATCTCTTCCCGGCTGACGGTGCGGCCGGTGCGGCAGCTCCACTCGTGGCGGTTGACCCCCTTGAACACGATGCGCTTGCCGTTCAAAAGCATCTGACGGTCTTTCAGCTCAAACCTGCGCAGACCGACCTTCAGCCCGGTGCGTTCCACGAGAGCACCCTCGCGCAGCAGGGCAATTTCTGCCTCGTACAGGTTCGGCTGTTCGGCGCTCCACAGGGCAGGGTGCTCCACCGCAAAGGTAAAGGAAACATCCTGCACGTCCTCCTCCACATCCGGGTCAGCCTCGCCCTTGCCGAACACCACACCGCTGTCGTATTCGGCAGGCTCACCCACCTCGGCAGACTGCTCCTCGCCGTCAAACACCACCGAGATGGTGCCTGCGCCGCTGACCTTGCAATCAAAGGTGACGGTTGCGCTGGAAAAATCATCTGCAAAACTCTGCTTCACAAAGACATCCTCGAGGTGAACTTCCGGTTTTGTGAACAGCTCCACCGAGCGGAACAAACCGCTCATGCGCCAGAAATCCTGATCTTCCAGCCAGCTGCCGGAGCAAAAACGGTACACCTGCACAGTCAGGGTATTTTCGCCGGGGTGGATGGCGGCGGTCATATCAAATTCAGCGGGGGTAAAGGCATCCTCGGTGTAGCCGATGTACACCCCGTTGCACCAGACGGCGGCGGCGCTGTCCGCACCGTTCAACCGCAGGTAGCAGCTTGCCCAGTTTTCCGGCAGGGTGAAGCTGCGCCGGTACTCCCCGATGGGGTTATACGCCTGCGGGATCTCGCCGGGATGCAGCTTTTCATGACCATCCCATGGGTACTGGGTGTTGACGTAATGGGGCGTGCCGTAGGGGTGACCGGGCTTTTGCAGACTCTGCAGCTGGATAAAGCCCGGCACGGTCAGGGTGTCCCACTCCGAGAAGGGGGCGGTGAGATTTTCTGCATAGCGGAAGCTCCACGCGCCGTCCAAGCTGACGACGAGCGGCATTTCTGGGCTGGTCTGGTCCGCAAAATGGGCGTGGAAAGGCAGGCGGTTCTGCTGAAAAATTTCCGGGTCGGCCAGCAGCGCCGGGGTGATCGGGTTATTCAAGGGCATAAATTTCACCTCGCAGCATAATTCTGCTCTCATTATAGCACAGCAAATAGGAAAATCAGCCGTACAAAAACGACTTTTTCCCGGAGAGAAGCGGCATCAGTCTGCTTCGTCAAAAATCTCGGTATCCAGCTCTGTATGCCCCTTGGGGATGTGGTACTTTACGGCAGGCAGGTGGACGTTGGTAAAATACAGGCTGGTGTTGGGGTCACAGCCAATGACAACGGCCTCTCCCCTGCCTGCCACGGCACTGCGCAAGGTATCGCAGCTGGCGGTGGCAAGGCCATCCTCGGCGCATTCCTTGTAGTCCGGCGCAAAATTAGGCACGGCAAAGCCGCAGTCGTAGGCATCGCATTCGTATATGCTGTCAATTTCGTGGTGGCGGCGGTGGCCGGTGGAAGTGGGGGTAATGGTGGTGGTCACCTCAATGCCGGGGAAAGGTGACCACTGCGCAGTCACAGCCCCTGCTTCAATTTTCCACGTTTTGCTCACCTTGCGCACAAACACATTGTCGTCGATGACAAAGGCCAGCATACTGTCCGGTGCAGCCTGATTGAGCACCTCACGGCTGCGGGAGGCGCAGAAGCCAAAGCGGGTATCGTAGGCAAATTTTGCGTACTTTTCCGGGAACTGCCCATGCCCGTGTCCCTCGTTGACACCGGCGGCGTAGGCCGTCACCCGGCCTGCACGGCGCTGCACCAGCATATTGGCGTAGGGCATGGGTTTGAGCCATTCTAATGCGGGCATGGGAGCGGCCTCTGCAGACCAGAAGGGGTGGTCGTCCGGCAGAGCAAGCAGCAAAAAGCTCTTCATGCCCCAGTAAGGGCTGCCCGGGGCGTTGTACCGCTCGGCCATATACATCTGCGGGTAGCAGTAGCCGATGGTCAGAATGCCGTCCCGGTCGAACATCTTCTGTTCCAGCCACCAGTTGAAGTTGCGGACGATGAGCCCCTTCATTACCGGCAGAGGCAGCGGTTCCAACCCAGCCCAGATGCAGGCTGCCCAGAAGCTGTTCTGGGCAAACCGGTAGGTCAGGCTGCGGCCAAAGGGCAGCGCTGCACCGTTGGCATCGAACCAATAGACGAACTGCTGTGCAAACAGCTGGGCGCGCCGACGGTAGAGTTCTGCGCGCCGGGGGTCGGTGTCGGCGGCAAGCTTAGAGTACAGCAGCCCGTAATACTGGATGGCCCAAGGAATGTAGTAATCCTTCTGGATGCTGGCACCATCGGTAGACCAGCCGTCGCCGCTGTAATAGCTGTCGATCTTGCAAAGGCCGTCCTCCAGCAGCTCCGGGCTGTAGGACATCCCCACACTCTTGAGGGCAAGGTTTACCAGAATGCGGAAGAACTGCCAATTGCAGTCCGGGATGGTGTGGACATTGATCTGCCCCAGCCATGCGGCAAGGTTCTGCTTTTCGGTGTCCGAAAGCGGTGTCCAGAGCTTTTCCGGCGCGGTGAGGATGCCGCAGGCAATGGCAGCCATTTCCACATAGCACTGGTCGTACTCCCCGGTAGTGCCCCAGTATTCGGGGTTTTCCGGGTCGGCACCGGCGGCAAGACCCTTGCGGTAGATTTCTTCAAATTGCGGGTCAGAGCCACCGCCCACCCAGAAGGGTACCAGTGCCCACAGCGGGCGGCTGAAGGCTTCCAGCTCAATGGCGCTCCGGTTGTAGGTCACGCCGGTCTCGCCCAGATGCAGCCGGGCACAGCCTGCGGAATAATACGGTTTGAGCGGGTCGAGAAATTTGTGCATCAGCGCGGTAAAATCCGCTTTGGTCTGCAAGTTCATCACCAGTACATCTCCCAGTCTTTGGTCAGGCGGGTCAGCGCCTCCATGTAGAAATAATCGCCCCAGCTCGTGCATTCATCCACGCCCTCCGGGGTGCAGGTGTTGTAGGGGCTTTTTTTGCTGTAAGTGCCGTGGAGCAGTTGGCCGGAGCCCAGAGTGCCGGGCTTGACGGCATAGTGTGCCGCAAGGCTGCCCAGCATCTGCCGGGCCAGAGTGCGCCACTGGGCAGCTTCTGTTTCGTCCACATATTTTGCAGCCTCCAGCAGGCCGCAGGCCACGATAGCCGCCGAGGAACTGTCCCTCGGCTCGCCGCTTTCCGGGGCAAAGACCATATCCCAGCAGGGCACCAGATCCTCCGGCAGGCGGGAGAGATAAAACTCCAGCGCCTTGCGGAACACCTCGAGGAACTTTTCATCATGGGTGTAGGTGTAGCCGATGGCGCTGCCGTACACGCCCCATGCCTGCCCTCTGGCCCAAAAGCTGTCATCCTTGTAGCCCTGACAGGTGCGGCCGCCCTTGGGGGTGCCGTCCGGATTCATGAAGAAGGTGTGGTAGGTGCTGCCATCCGGCCGGAAGGAATTTGCCAGTGTGGTTGCTGTATGCGCTGCCGCGATCTCCCGGTAGTGGTCGTTTCCGGTGGTCTCGCCGGCCCAGTACAGCAGCGGAACATTCAGCATACAGTCGATAATATAGCGGTAATTGTCGGGGTCATCCATGGTGCCCCAGGCCTGCAAAAACTTTCCGCTGGGCTGGTAACGGGTCAGCAGCTGGTCGGCGGCAGCGATGGCGGCATTTTTGCCTTTTTCGCTGCCCACCAGCTTCCACGCTGCCACGCAGGTGGGGCTGTACAAAAAGCCCATGTCGTGGTGGTCTACCTCCACCTTGCGGGCAATGCGGTCGGCAAAGCTGTCCACCTGAATGAGGGCGGCGGTCTTGAATTTCTCGTCGCCGGTAGCCTCGTAGGCCAGCCAGATCTCCCCCGGCCAGAAGCCGCAGGTCCACTGATCGTTAGCGCAGCCGGGGTAGATATTGTTCACGCTGGAATGGTTCTGACACTGGTAGGTGTACAGCGGCAGATTGGTCTCCACCTGCTTGCAGGCATCGGCCAGAGCCTGCCTTGCCTCGGCATCGGTCATAGCGTGGTTTTGGTAGGTTTTCATCGTGATCACTCCTTAAATCCAAAGGTCGGAATATCGTGCCATCGTTGGCGCAAAAAGTGCATTCCCAGCTTGGGGCGGCGATCCCGGGTGAACAGACCCTTTTTGTTGCCGTCCACCCGCATGGGGCCCTGCACGGTGTCGTAGTCAGCAAAGTTCCAGACAAATTCTCCCACAAACCACGGGCGCTTGTCAAACTCTGCATCCAGACGGCGGTAAAACTCCACCTGAAACTCCTCGCTGAACATCTCTGCTCCGGCAGTGTGCAAGCCTGCCACGGTGTCCGCGCCGTATTCGCTCATCATCACGGGCTTGTGCTGGGATCCCCAGAAATCCAGTTCCTGATTCAAGCCATAGCAGGCAGCGTCCATGTCTCCGGAAAGGTTGTACCAGCCGTAGTAGCGGTTGATGCAGACGATATCCATGGTGCGGGTGGTGATATCCCTGGTATAGTCGTTCTGGCAGCAGACGAGAGTGACCGGGCGATCCTGCGGGTCCAGCTGATGCGCCAGCTCATACAGCGGGTGCCAGTAGTTGTAGGCATCCTGCGGGAAGTGCTCCAGATCCGGCTCGTTGCCAAGGCTCCACAGCACCACGCAGGGGTGGTTTTTGTCCCGTTGGATCATCTCGGCAAGCACCTGCCGGTGATGCTCCGCAAGGGGGTATTCCTTGTAGGGGTTCAGCGCAGCTCCGCCGCCGATGCCCACCGCCGGGGTCTCGTCCATGACCAGAATGCCCTCCCGGTCGCACAGGTCGTAAAACTCCTCGGCATAGGGATAGTGGCTGGTGCGCACAGCGTTGGCGTTTGCCCAGTGGATCAGGTTCACGTCCTTTACGTTCAGCACCGGGTCAAATCCGCGGCCGTGGGCGGTAAAGTCCTCGTGCTTGCAAAAGCCCTTGAAGTAAAACGGCTTGCCGTTCAAAAGCACCCGGGTGCCCTTCACCTCAATGCTGCGAACCCCAAAGGTCTGGTCGTAGACGTCTGCCCCACAGGTGATGTGGAGGGTGTACAGGTAGGGCGTGCCGGGTCTTGGCTCCCAAAGGTGCACTTCCGGGATGGTGATCGTGCCCGCTGCGCCCTCTGCCTGTGCTACGGCGTTGCCGTCAGCGTCCAGCACGGTGACATGGACAGGTGCGCCGCCGGTGGTTTTTACCGTGTACTGCACCGTGCCGTCCACGGCGGGCACTACGGTCACATCCTCAATGTACTCTTTAGGGGTAGTGTAGAGCACCACCGAGCGGTGGATGCCGGCATAGTTGAAGAAATCAAAGTTGGGGCGGTTCTGGGGTGCGGCGGCACGCTTTGCAGCCTCCACACTGGGAATGCCCGCATTGTCCGAGCCAAAGAAGGCCAGCTGCCCGTCCTCGTTGCCCACCGGCAGGGTGCTGTGGTTCACCCGGTTGTCGCAGGCTACGGTCAGCAGTGCAGTCTTGCCGGGGCGCAGCAGGGCGGTGACATCTGCTTCAAAGGGAGTAAAGCCGCCCTTGTGCTGCGCAATGAGCCGGCCGTTCAGCCAGACCTTTGCGGTGTGGGTCACCGAGCCAAACCGCAGCACCACCCGCTGCCCGGTGCAGAAGGCGGGCAGGGTGACCTGCCGCTGATACCACGCCCAGCCGTAGTGGCGGCGCAGGGCGGTGGTCTGGTCGTTCTGGTCGTTGTAGCTGGCAGGCACGGCGATGGGCTGGGCATCCGGCAGCGGCTCTGCGGGGTCGAACCGATTTTCCTCGCAGTTGCCCAGCATAAACTCCCATGTACCGTCAAGGCTCAGCTTCAGGCGAGCTTCATTCTGTTCAGGATATAACATAACGCATTTCCTCTATTCAAACAAAACTGCGGGGCGCAGGTACTGCCCACGCCCCGCTTACGGGTGATTTGTTTAACCCTTGATGCCGGTGGATGCCACGCCCTGCACAAAGTATTTCTGCAGGGAGAGGAACACGATCAGCACCGGGATCAGTGCCACCACAGAGGCTGCCATGATCAAGCCGTACTCTGCGGAATACTGGGTGATGAACATGCGCAGACCGATCTGGATGGTCTTGAGCTCGGTCTTGGTCAGATAGATCAGGGGGCCAAGGAAGTCGTTCCAGGTGTTCACGAAGGTGAAGATGGTCAGGGTGGACAGCGCGGGCAGGCTGAGGGGCAGCATGATGTGCCACCAGATGCCGTACTCGCTCAGGCCATCGATACGGGCAGCCTCACACAGCTCAGTGGGCACGCCCTCGTAAAACTGCTTCATCAGGAACACACCAAAGGCACTGAAGGCCTGCAGGCACATGATGGCCAGATGGGTGTTGTTCAGGTGCCACGAGCTCATCATCATGAACTGCGGCACCATGTAGGCCTGCCAAGGTACGGCAATGGTGGCAATGTAGCCGAGGAAGAGCACATTCTTGCCCTTGAACTGCATCTTGGCAAAGGCGTAGGCCGCAAAGGAGGAGGTGAACAGCTGCAGCAGGGTGACCACCACGGTGATCTTGACCGTGTTCTTCACAAAGGTGAGCAGCGGGATCTGCGTCCAGATGTCCACATAGTTCTGCCAGCGCGGATTTTTGGGGATCCACTGGATGGGGAAGCCGAACACGTCCTTATTCAGCTTAAAGGAGGAGGACAGCATCCACAAAAAGGGCAGCAGCATACAGGCTGTGATGACGATGAGGAAGAAATAAATCAGGAACTTGGAGATGAAGTTGCGGCGCTTCTGGGAAGCGTGGTCTTTAATAACAGCGGTTGCCATAGCTTCTTCCTCCTTTCTCAGTTATCGCCCTTGGAGCCGCGGAACTGGATGATGGTAACGATCAGCACCAGTACGAACAACACCATGGCAATAGCACTTGCGTAGCCGTATTTCGGGGTATTTACGAAGGCTACATTGTAGATGTAGTACACCAGCGTCATGGTAGCGGTACCGGGGCCGCCCTGCGTGATCATGTACATCTGGTCGTAGACCTTGAAGCCGGAGATGGTGAGCATGATGACCACAAAAAAGGTGGTGGGGCGCAGCTGCGGCAGGGTGATATGCCAGAACTGCTGCCAGCGGTTTGCACCGTCCAGCTCAGCGGCTTCGTTCAGATCCGGGTTGCAGCCCTGCAGGCCGGCCAGATAGATGACCATGTAGTAGCCCATGTTCTTCCACACGCTGAACAGGATGACCGTCAGCATGGCGGTATCCTTGCCGGCAGCCCAGCGGGGCAGGTTTTCCACTGCCACGCCGAAGAACTGGTTCAGGAGCATGTTGATGGGGCCCATGGAGGGGTTGAAGATCATGTTCCACACCGCTGCCACCGCAACCAGCGAGGCAACGTAGGGGAAGAACGCCACGGTGCGGAAGAAGTTGCGCAGCTTCACATTCTGGTTCAGCAGCACGGCCATCGCCAGTGAGCAGGCCAGCGTCAGCGGCACAGTGCCGATGACATAGACGATGGTGTTTTTCAGCGCCGCCTGAAAGATCTTATCGGTGGTGAAGAGCTTTACAAAGTTCTTCAGGCCGATAAATTCGATGGCGTGGCGGCCGTCCCATGCGCAGAAGGCCAGCGCAATGGCAAACACCATGGGCACCAGCGTAAACACGCAGAAACCGATGAAGTTTGGCGCAATAAAGGAATACGCGATGAGAGAATCGCGGGTCGATTTTTTTAGCACTTTACGGGGAGTTTTATTCTGGACAGCAGCACTCGCCATAAAAGAGCCTCCTTTCCAGGAAGTATAACAGCTTACCAAAAAATGAGCGGGGCGGGCGCTGTGCATACCCGCCCCGCTCGGACAGGGCTTTTTCCAATGTGTGTTTATTGGAAAATAAATGGGGAATGAAAATGATGAAGAAGGAGAAACGCTAAGCAATGTGAGAAACGCTTTATCAGCCGAGAACTGCGGGAACCTGATCGTTCATGTTCTGGATGCCCTCGTCCACGGTCTCGCTCATGGTCATAATGGCATCGTGCTCGGCGTTCAGGATGGTCTCGATATCAGATGCATACTGGGTGTAGGGCATTTCCAGATAGACATTGCTGGTGGTCAGTGCATCCACGGAATTGCTGTCCTCAGGGAAGCCCTCGGTGGACTTGATGATCTCGGCGGTAGCATCGGAGCCGCAAGCCGGGAAGGTGCCGGTCTTGGCAATGGCCTGTGCGCCCTCCTCGGAGACACACCAGTTGATGAAGTCGGCAGCGGCCTCAGCCTTGGGAGAATCGGCGTTGATGGCCAGGCTGGTCACAGTGCCCAGCGTAGAACCGGCAGCTGCACCGGCGGGGTGCGGGTACTTGACGATGCCCCAGTTGAACTTGGTCTCAGCATCCTTCATGTAGGCTTCCAGCGTGGAGATAAACCAGCTTCCCATGTTGACCATTGCGCACTGCTGGTTCTCAAAGGCTGCGGAGTAGTGCAGAGAGGATGTCTTGAGGTAGCCGTAGTCCATGCAGATGCCGTCCTTCTGCTGGGCAATGACCATATCGTAGGTGGGCTTCATGAAGTCGTAGGTGCCGTCGATGATGGTGTTCTTGCCGTCCAGAATGGAGAACAGAGAAGCGGCGGAGCGCCAGGTGTGGTAGTGGCAGCCATAGACCTTGGTATCGCCGGAGCCGCTGGTCATCTTGCGAGCCAGAGCATCGTAATCTTCCAGCGTCATGTCGTTGGAGGGATACTCCACACCGGCCTTATCGAACAGGTCCTTGTTGTAGTACACCACCCAGAAGTCGCTGCGGAAGGGCACGGCGTAGAAGTTGCCGTCGTCGGTGGTCAGCTGCTCGATGGTGCCGTTGAAATCGCCGGCATCGCGGGTCAGCACCTCGTTCAGGGGCTTGAGGTAGTCCAGATTGATCAGGTTTGCGTAGCCGGGGATATCCTTGACGGTCACGACATCCAGATCGGCGCTGCCGGCCAGCTGGGTAGCCAGAACGGTCATGTAATCGCTGGAGCCAAGGTCCACCATCTCGATGGTAACATCCTTGTGACTTGCCATGTAGCCGTCGGCCATGGCCTGCCAGTAGGGGGTGGACTCCTTATCCCACACCGACCACTGCAGGGTAACAGGGCCTGCGGCTGCGGATGCAGCGGTGGAACTGGCAGCGGAGGAAGCAGCCGTGGAGCTGGCGGAAGAGCCGCCGCAGGCGCTCAGGGCAGCAGCTGCGCCGCAGGCGGCGGCAGCGGTAAGGAACGAACGGCGAGAAATCTTTTTCATAAGTGTGTCCTCCTTCAGGGCAGTGTGTGTTTCGTACGGCGGTGTCCCCCGTGCTTGGGAGCCGCTTGCTTTTGTTGACACTAGGATACCGCACAGGCGCAAAAACCGGAATGGAAAAAATTCTGGAACTGTTGCAGTTTTTCTGCGTCTTTTTGAAAAAGATGCACTTTCTTACACTGGGGTCTGCACTTTCTTGCTTTCTTGCACAGTTTACATCCTTACCGAAAGAAAAAAGCGTATAAAGCGCACAATTTTCATGCAAAAAGCCGTTGACAAACAGCGTCGGAATCAGTACTGTATAAAGGAAAGAATACAAAATATTACCGGAAAGGAGGCTCCGTCATGAAAAGCAGTCATCGTTTCCCGCTGCGGCGGCAGATCATGTGGGGAATGCGTTTTTTTACCCTCCTTACCTCGCTGGCTGTGGGCGCAGCACTGTTCATCCTCTCCAACCAGTATGTGCGCGCCAACTCTCTGCAGGCGGCGGAGTTCAACCTGCGGCTGGTGGCTACCTCCATCGAGACCAGTCTGGACAGCGCCGATGACCTTTTGAACTGGGCTTCCATCAACAGCACCGTGCGGCGGTACATCTCGCAGGAGGATGTCAATGGCGCCCAGACCATTGCCGCCTACAAAGCTGTGCAGGAAAAATACTATTCCAGCACCCTGTACAGCCACATCCTCCGCTTCTTTATTACCAACGAGAATGACCGGCATTTGCAGTTCGGCACGCTGAACGCCTCGGCGGCGCTCAACCGCACCAGCGTAAAGCAGTTTTTCTCCAAGGGGTACGGGATGCAGTTCACCACCGACCCGCTGCTGCCCGGCAACCCGGATTGCATTGCCATCAGTCAGCCTATCCGCTGCGGCAAGGGCACTCTGCACCGGGGCAGCACCTACCTTGCACTGGATACCGCCATCGTCACCGACCCGGCGGCGGGTTACAGCCTGACCGACGGCAGCGCGCTGTACTGGGAGACGGGCAGCCGCCTGTGGCAGATCGAAAATGGCAGCCTGACCGAGACCGAAAACCGGCTGCGGGAGGTAGCCTACACCCTGCGCACCGAAAGCAATAACGGCATGACCGAGCAGACCGCGTGGCAGGGCAAGGTGCAGCTGAACGGCCAGAGCTACTATGTTGTCAAGGTTACGCTGAACGGCCGCAGCGCGGCGCTGGTGCAGCTTTTGCCCGCAAGCACCTTTTTGCAGCACTACGGCGTGTACCTGTGGCTCATCGCCCTTGGCATAGCCATCATCTGGGGACTAAGCTTTTTTATACAGTATTGGCTGGAATTGGTCATCACCCGCCCGGTGGAGGCGCTGCAAAAGCGCATCGAGACCGTGGGCAGCGGCAACTTTGCCCCGGACCGCGCGGTGGAGTGGAACAACGAGCTGGGCGACATTGGCCGCGGCATCAACCAGCTTGCCGAAAACGTAGACAGCCTGATGACCCGCCGCGTGGAGGACGAGCGCCGCAAGCAGGAGCTGGAATACCGGATGCTGCAAAACGAGGTAAACCCGCACTTTATCTATAATACCCTCAACAGCATCCGCTGGATGGCCACCATCCAGAATGCGCCCGGCATTGCCGAGATGGTGACCGCCTTTGCGCGGCTGACCAAAAGCATCTCCAAGGGTACCCAGAAGCTGGTGCCCCTGCAGGAGGAGCTGGCATTGCTCAACGATTACTTTACCATCCAGCAGTACCGTTACGGCGGCGACTTAGAGATAGAGGTCTCCCGCATTGAAAGCGAGACCCTGTGCTGCGACTGTCTGATCCCCCGGTTCACCCTGCAGCCGCTGGTGGAAAATGCCATCTTCCATGGGTTAGAGCCCAAGGGCGGCCATGGCAGCGTACTGCTGGATATCTCCACCGACCTGGAAAACGGGGATGTGCTGCTGCGCATTACGGATGACGGCGTGGGTATGCCGCCGGAGCTGGTGGCGCACCTTCTGGACGAGCCCACCGAGGAAGCCGAAAAGACTGAAAAGTTCCGCCATGTCGGCCTGTGGAACGTAAACCGCCGCATCCGGTATTCCTTTGGCGAGAGCTATGGCCTGACCATTGAAAGCGAAGAGGACGTGGGCACCGAGGTCACCATCCGGCTGCCCTATCAGAAGAAAGGAGACAGCCATGCTGCGGATATTACTGGTGGATGACGAGCCGCTGGTGCTCATTGGTCTGCAGGGCATGCTGGAATGGGAAAAGCTGGGCTACACCGTCTGCGGCACCGCCCGCAACGGCAAGCTGGCGCTGGAGCTGATCGAGCGGGAAAAGCCGGATATCGTCATCGCAGACGTAAAAATGCCGGTGATGGACGGCCTTACCCTTGCCCGCACCTGCCGGGAGCGCAGCGCCCTGCCCGCCTTTATTATGCTGACAAGCTTTGAGGAATTTGATTACATCAAGCAGGCCATGGGTGCCGGGGTGGTGGATTATTTGGTCAAATTAGACCTGACCCCCGAGAACCTGCAGACCGCCCTTGCCAAGGCCGCCGAAAAGGTAAAAAAGGAACATACCCTGCTGGGCGAAGTACCGGTGCAGGAAAACCTTGCCGAGAGCGTGCGCAGCTATCAGGAGCGGTTTTTCGTGCGGCTGTACGCCGGGCTGTTCCCGGACGAACAATCTTTGGAGCAGCCCTTGCAGCACATGGAGCTGAACCTTGCAAGCGACAACTACCTTGTAGCCAGCTGCGAGATCATTGCCAACACAGAGCTGACCCCCGCCCAGCAGCTGAAACTGAGCTTTTCCTGCGGGCGTATGCTGGAGACCACTCTGCAAAGCTATCTGCCCTGCTATGTGACCGGCGCAGATGCGCTGCGCGGCAATGTGCTGTTCTGTCTGACAGCGCAGCAGGCGCAAAGCTACCGGACGGTGCTGCGCCCGCTGCTGGAACGCGCCAGCCAGATCCTATACAACTACTTCACGGTACGGCTGCTCTGGGCGGTGGGACGCCCCACCGGCTCGCTGCTGGGGCTGGCGCGCTGCTGCCGGGAAAACGCCCACCTGCAGCCCCTGCTCACGGTGGAACAGCCCATCCAGTTCGTAGAGGTCAACGAGGGCGATGCCACAGCCGGAAAGATGCAGGTAGTGGCACAGGTGCAGGAGTATATCAAGAATCACCTTTCGGAAAAGCTGACGCTGGCAGATGTGGCTGCGGTGTTCAATTTTTCGCCCAACTACCTCAGTCAGCTGTTTGGCAAATACGGCGACAGCGGCTTTGTGGAGTACATCACCGAGACCCGCATTGCTGCGGCCAAGGAAATGCTGGAACAGGGTGATTTGAAGGTCTACGAAATTGCGGAAAAACTGGGCTACGAAAGCGCCTTCTATTTTTCCAAGGTGTTCAAAAAGGTCACCGGGCTCAGCCCGCGGGAATATCAGCAAAGTATTTGAAGTCGGAGGCTTTTATGATACAGGAACAGCTTGCCTTTCTGCCGGAATTTCTTCCCGACTACCGCCCCTTTCCCCCTGCCAAAGAACGCCCCGCATGGCTGGCTTTACCCCCGCGGGCAAAGCAGCGCTTTTTGAAAGCCGGAGAAGCTGCGCTGCAAACACCCCTTGCGCCCCTGCCGCTCTCCCTCTGGCTGGATTTCACCCGCACCGGGCAGCGTGCCGCATGGGAGGCGGCTTATTTTTCCCGCCGGGCGCGGCTGTGCGCACTGGTATGCGCCGAGTGCGTAGAGCACAGCGGGCGCTTTCTGGATGCCATTGCGGATACCGTCTGGGCGCTCTGCGAGGAAAGCGCATGGCAGCTGCCTGCCCACAACAGCTATGTGCGGGACACCCCGCAGCTGCCCCTGCCGGACACTTCGCAGCCTATTGTAGAGCTTTTTGCCGCCGAGACCGGGGCGCTGCTGGCGCTGACCCGCTACCTGCTGCACGACGAACTGGATACCACCGCGCCGGGCATTGCAGCGCGGATGGAGCGGGAGCTGAACGCCCGCATCCTGACGCCCTATTTTACAGGCCACTTCTGGTGGATGGGAAACGGTGCGGAACCCATGTGCAACTGGACGAGCTGGTGCACCCAGAACGTGCTGCTTGCCGTTTTTCTACTGCCCACCTCGCAGGAACAGCGCTGCGCAGCGGTAAAACAGGCCGCGTATAGTCTGGACTGCTTTTTGAAGGACTACGGCGCGGACGGCTGCTGCAACGAGGGCGCACAGTATTACCGCCACGCCGGGCTGACCCTGTGGGGCTGCCTTGAAATTTTATCTGCCGCAGCACCGCAGGCCTTCTGCGCCCTGTTCCATGAGCCTAAAATCAAAAATATTGCGGAGTACATCTGCAATGTCCATGTAGAAGGGCCTTACTACCTGAACTTTGGCGATTGCAGTCCCCTTGCCGGGCGGTGCGGTGCGCGGGAATACCGCTTTGGGCAGGCCGTTGGCAGCGATGCTTTGCAGGCACTTGCGGCGGCAGACTTCCGTGCCGATGCCGACCCCGACCACCTGCAGAACCCGGACGGCAGCACCCACATCAACCTGTGGTACCGGCTCATCACCGCCTTTGCAGAGCAGGAGCTGATGGAATGCGCTGCAATTCCCCAGCATCTACCCACGGTGTGGTACCCCAGTGTGGGAATTTACGCCGCACGGCAGGGTCGCTGGGTGTTAGGGGCAAAGTTTGGCTCCAACGGCGACAGCCACAACCACAACGATACCGGCAGCATTACTGTATACAAAGACGGCAGACCGTTCCTCATTGATATCGGGGTGGAGAGCTACACCAAAAAGACCTTCAGCCCTCAGCGATACGAAATTTGGACGATGCAGAGCGCATGGCACAACCTGCCAACCTTTGACGGCATCCAGCAGCTGCCCGGCGCAGAATACGCCGCCCGGGAGGTGCACACCACGGAAAACAGCATCACCGCCGAGCTGGCAGGCGCGTACCCTCCTATCCCAGGGCTTACCACCTACCGCCGCTGTGTATCGGTCAGTGAACAGGGCATCACCCTGCGGGACGAAACAGACTATCCCGGCACGGTGGATCTGACCCTGCTCACCAAGCAGCAGCCTGCCGCCACCGCAGATGGCTTTGCGGTGGGCACGCTGGGCGGTATCCGGTTTGACCCGGAAAAGGTCGCTGCCAAGGTCACACCGGTACCCATCACCGACCCGCGCCTGCGCACCGCATGGCCGGAAACGATCTATAGGATCACCCTGCATTTCAAAAAATCACTGAATGTCGTGCTATATTAAGGAGAACCGCCATGGAGACCATCAAGCTGAAAATTCTGGACGAAGTGGGTCACACCCTGATGACCTGCGATGCCGACACCAACGTATCCCTTGTTTACACCAACTCCTACAAGCCCGGTGACCGGGTGGCGCTGGAAATCGACCATCCCGGGCAATACTGCGTCATTCAGTTTGAGGACACCATGCCCGAAGCCCTTGTGTATGTGGTAAAACGGGAGATCAATTTCCATATTCCCTTCGGGGAGCAGGCCATCACCTACTCGCCCAAAAGCTTTGTGGGCAGCCGCCATGTCGTCCGCGCACGCCTTGCGCTGCCGGAAGAAATTGCTGCACGGCGGAACTTAGCCTTCAACTGCTACGATGAGCACGGCGACACCGGCTTTTATCCCCACGCCAGTGCCAACGTGGAAACGCGCGGCGAGGCGGTGTTTGCCGCCCGCAACGCCATCGACGGCATCTTTGAAAACAGCGCCCATGGGGAATACCCCTACCAGAGCTGGGGTATCAACCGGGACCCCAACGCCGCCCTGACCCTGGATTTTGGCCGCGAGGTATTATTGGAGGAGCTGCGCATCACCGAGCGGGCAGATTTTCCGCACGACAACTACTGGGTAAAGGCTACGGTAGAATTTTCTGATGGCAGTCAGCTGGACATTCCGCTGGTAAAAAGCGCCAAGCCCCAGAGCGTTGCCTTTGAGCCCAAGCGGGTGCGCAGCCTTGTGCTGAAAGACCTCATTCAGGCCGAGGGTACCTCGCCCTTCCCTGCCCTGACCCAAATCGAAGCCTTTGGCACCGAGGTGAAATAAAATGAGCCTATACAATTCTCTCTATGAGCGGGAAGGGCATGGCATCAGCCCCAACGAGCCGGAGAAAAAGGGCTTTGCGCGCTTCTGCCAGATGGTCGGCCGCGACCTTGGTCAGCTGCTGGGCACAAACCTGATAGTCTGCGTGCTTTGTCTGCCCGCCGCGCTGGGGGTCTCGCTGGGCGTGACCCTGTTTTCCCTGCCGATCACGGTGGTGTGCAGTCTCCTCACCGGTCTGCTGGTCGGCCCTGCCATGCTGTTGCTGGCAGATTGCGCCCTGCGCAGCTTGCAGAACGACCCCTCCCAGTGGCTGCCCCGGGCAAAACAGACCCTTGCCGCCCACTGGAAATCTGCCTGCGGCTTTGGCTGCATTGGCACACTGGTGCTGGGGCTGCTGTGCTTTGTATCGGCCTTTGTATTTGAGGTCGCCGCACAGCAGGGCTACTACCCCGGCCTTGCCGTGCTGGTATTTCTGGCGCTGGATTTCCTGGTGCTGGCGGTTTTCAGCACCCTGTGCGCCGCTGTACTGCCGCTGCAAGCCCCGGACAGCCTGCTGCGCCGCGCGGGCAGACTGCTGCTTAACACACCGATCCGCTGCGTGGCGGCAGGTATCGTGATGCTGGCAGGCATCGGCGGCATGCTTTTGCTGTTCCCGGTCAGCGTATTCTGGGCAGTGCTGTTCGGTTTCTGGTTGCCCGGGCTTGCAGCCATGCAGACCCTGTTCCCCGTTTTGCGGCAAGAATACGGCGTACAGGTGCGCACCATTCCGCACCCGGCAGCGCCCGATAAGATCCTGACCGCGCAGGAGCAAAAAAGGCGTTCCCGCGTCAACTGGTGGTACTACAACTGGGGCATCGTAGTTGTGGCGGCTATGGTCATTGTAGGTGCAGCGTATGTGGCACACGGCCTGCTGACCGCCGTAGACCCCGATTATACCGTGGCGGTGGTCACGGCAGAAGCCCTGCCAGACGATGCGGTGCAGCGTCTGCAGACTGCGCTGGCGGGCTATGCGGACGATGCCAACGGCGACGGGGCTGTGGTGGTGCAGGTGAACAACTACACATGGAGTGCCAACGCCGCCCTGACCGACATGAACGGCCAGATGGCTGGTGCCACCCAACTGAACACCGATCTTGCCAACGACGAAAGTACAATCTGGATCCTCGAAGACCCAGAGGGCTTTGAGCAGGCTTATGGGGCGCTGAGCGAAAAGCTGGGTGCCGACTGGGCCGGACAGCTGATCGACTGGGACGAGCAGCCGGTACTTTCCGCTCTCGATCTTGGAAGTTATAACACCACTACCGATGGTAGCCAGCGCATTGCTGTACAAAGCTGTTTTGCTGGCTGTAAAATTGCGATTTTTGACAGGGAAGATCGTTTATGGCGTTCTTTGAGCTCTTGATTCAATTGTTAATCCATAGCCGTCCTTTTTGTCAGTTTTTATGCAGTGTGGGTTGCTCCCCATGTAGACAATCGGCAGCATTTTGTGCTATATTAGCAACAACTAACCGCTTTTGCACAAAGGAGCTCCTAATGAATCAAATATCCGATCTTCCTAATCCACTGAAAATTTTATTTCAGGAATACAATCAAGGCCAAATCGAGTCTGTCGGCTTCCGCAGCTTTACTCTGCACGCTGGTGAGAGCAATAGCTACCGCACACTGAAAAGTGCACTGATCGTCCCAGTGTCAGGCCGGGCCATCTTCTCATTCGAGCACGAACCATTTATTGCCAAGCGAGGACTATTCCTGCACGGATGCCCCAACAAGACCCTGACCATTTCGGCCATGGGCGAGCAGGATTTCCGCTACATCAATATGTACTACGAAAACGATCGCCCGTTGCTGTTCTCCCACAAGCTCAAAAATCCGGAACAGACTTTTTCCATTCTGGAGCAAATCTTGAAGCTCCACCCGGATGCTGACATCCGTAGTCAGTACCAGCAGGAAAAGCTGACAGAAGAGTTCTTCGCCCAGATTTTTGCAGATTTTCAGCCCGAGGAAACTTAGTAAGATCACCCCTCACGCTAAAGCGGAAAAGAAAAAAGCATTGCTTCCCAATGAGGTTGATATTCTGATGAATGTAGTTGTAGAACCACGCGCCCGCGTATTCTGCGCCCTCTGTCTGTACTGCGGACTTCGTAAGGAAGAAGCACTTGGATTGCAATGGTCGGACATTCAAAGCAGCTCTCTGACCATCCGGCGCGCTATGCTATGACCTTTCTGAACAACCAGCAAGACCCTGTAGATGATTTCAAAACAAAGACCGCACACAGGGTCGTTCCTATCCCGGACAAGCTCAGATTCGTCTTGCTTGAAACACCACACTTGAGCCGGTATATCGTCCCAGCCGTCGATGGCGGAGATATGACCCGCTCCGCATTCACCCGGTTGTGGAACTCTCACGTTGCGGCCCTTGTGCCGTTCTCCCTGCATCCCCACATGCTGCGGCATACCTACGCAACGACACTTTATCGTGCAGGGGTAGACTTACGCACAGCACAAAAACTTATGGGGCACAGCAGCATTCAGGTCACCGCCGATATTTATACTCATCTGGAACAAGAAGACTCGCTCCATGTCGCTGATAAACTTAACGAGTATCTTTCCTGCAAATCGGAAAACTCCGCAAAAAGTAGTCAAAAGGTAGTCAAGCTCGCCATTTGACACAAAAAAATAAGCCACACAGCACGTTTTTCAACGCTACTGCGTGGCTTTTCTGGTGCACCTCGCGCACTCATATCCGAACTTTTCTCCGCTTTCACGGCTTCCCCAAAAGCGACCGTTTCCGTACCTTCCTTATAATTAAAGGTAATGAGAACCTTATCATCGTAGAGATAGATGGCATTGATGAAGGTATCCACCAGTGCCTGCCGCTGCTCCGGCTGGGTCATATCCAGCTTACGGAAACGGAGCAGCCAGAACCGGACGAATTCTTCTTTCATCTTCGGTTTTGCCAGCCGTTCCTCTGCAATGCGGGCTTGCAGTTCCTTCCGCTGTTCTTCCAGCGCTTCCAGCCGCTCCTTGGTGGAACTGGTCAGAATGCCCATCTGGATGGCATTCAGCATATTGGTGATGCCGACTTCCGTTTCTTTCAACTGCTTTTCATAGATGGGCAAATCCGTGCTTTCCTGATTTTGCAATTCCATGACTTTGGCAATGATGGCATTCATGGAAGCGTCATATTCCACCAGCTTCATGGTTTCGTTGACCACCAGATCTTCCAGCCACTGTTTCCGCACGGCCTTTTTATCGCAGGTCTTTTTCTTCTTGGCAGCAGCACACTTGTAATAGGTGTACATCTTCCCGGTGTGGCTGACACCGCTTTCTCCGAACATCAGCGCTCCGCACTTGCCGCAGTACAGCTTGGTGGTGAGCAGATAGCTTTCCTCTGCCTTATGACGGGCAGGGGCTTTTTTGTTTTTCGCCAGCTTTTCCTGCACCTTGTTGAACAGGTTCGCGTTTGCGCAGCGAAGCGGAGCAATGAAAGCCCCAGTGGGGCTTTCAAGCGACAGAACGGTCTTGCGCAGCAAGATGGAGGGGCCTTACCCCGACAAGTTCACCTGATACGAGTGCCAGAATTGCATTGGGCTGTACCACATCCCGCAGACGCAATTCGCCGATGTACCGGCGATTACTCAGCATCCGCTGAATCGTATTGTAGGACATCTCCCCGCCCATCGAATTCTTAATGTTGTGCGCCTTTAACCAATCCCGCAGGTCGGTCATAGTCGCGCCGTCTGCATACTTCTGGAACGTCTGCTCCACATACGGAGCCAACAACGGGTCGGGCTGGTAATGCCGGGTCTCATCGATCATGTAGCCGAACGGAATCGTGCCGCCATTATAAATACCCTTGAGAGCGTTCTCGGTCATGCCGCGCACGACCTTTTCAGACAGGTCAGCCGAGTAGTATTCGGCGTAACCTTCCAGCACCGATTCCAGAATAATGCCCTCCGGGCCAGCCGAAATGACTTCCGTCGCCGACACCAGTTTCACGCCGTTCCGCTTCAGTTGGGTCTTGTACCGTGCGCTGTCGTAGCGGTTCCGGGCAAAACGATCCAGCTTCCAGACAATGATGACATCAAAGATTTCACGTTCACTGTCCTTAATCATCTGCTGGAACTGCGGGCGGTTGTCCGTTTTTGCAGAAACGGCACGATCGATGTAGTGTTTGACCACCGTAAAGCCGTTCTTCTCCGCATAGGCGGTGCATTCCCGGATCTGACCTTCAATGGATTCTTCACGCTGACTGTCAGTAGAATAGCGGGCATAGATCACGGCGGTCATGGCAGGCACCTCCCATTTATACATCATTGAACGGTGGAGCGTTCTTTCAAAATAGTGTTTCGTATAATGTATATACCACAGTTTTTAACTGAATGCAAGACTTTTTCCCAAATAAAAGCCGCCCTCATTCTCAAATCGTCCAGTTCTGGCTTGCCGACTGCAGATCCACCATGTGGGTGTACAGTCCCTTCCGGGCGTACAGCTCTGCCGGGCTGCCCTGCTCGGCCACGATGCCGCCCGACAGCACCACCACCTGATCCGCACCAGCTACGGTGCGCATCCGGTGGGCGATGATGAGGACGGTTTTGTTTTTAATGAGTCGGGACAGTGCCTCCTGAATGGCAGTTTCGTTCTCCACATCCAAGCTGGCGGTGGCTTCGTCCAACAGAATGATGGGCGCATTCTTTAGGAAGGCGCGGGCAATGGAAATGCGCTGACGCTCGCCGCCGGAAAGGACGCAGCCATTCTCGCCGATGTTGGTGTTCCACTTATCCGGCAGCTTTTCGGCAAATTCCTCGCAGTTTGCCAGCTTTGCCGCCGCAAGGACCTCCTCGTCGGTCGCGCCCTTGCGCCCCAGACGGATGTTTTCGAGGATCGTGTTGTCAAACAGCGTCACATCCTGAAACACGATGGAATACAGGCTCATGAGCTTTTCCGGGTCGATTCGGGAAATCTCCATGCCGCCCACGGTGATGCTGCCCTTCTGGTAGTCCCAGAACCGTGCCGCCAGTCGGGAAACGGTGGTCTTGCCGCCGACAGGTGGGAGCACATCAGCGCCGCAATGTAAACAAGGTAAGACAACACTGCAAATAACACTGCCATCCAGCCGTAATAAGGGATGTTCACCGCCTGCGCATAGTTTGGCGCGGCGTTCAGCACATCCCGCAGGATCTTCCAGATGTACACAAAAGGCACCAGCGCCACCAGCGCACTGGCCGCAGACAGCACCCACGAAGCGTAGGTGAAATATCGGCAGTTCCCGGCGTAACCCATCAGCCGGGATAGATCGGACTGTTTTTTCACGAAAGAACCTCCTTCAAAAAAACATATCATGTCAAAATCTCTGTCAACCTGCGAGATACGCAGCGTGCTTTTTTCTCATAAATCACCCCGCAGCACCCCGCGCTCCTCCTATTTATTTTTCTTCTTTTTGTACCCGCAGTCGCAGTAGGGTCCGCCGGAGGCAAGGGTGTACTGCCGCACAAAGTTCGTCACGCCGCCCGCTTCGCTCATGGTGTAGTCCAGATGGCACAAAGCGGGTGTCAGGTCATAAAGCCCAAGCTTCTGCATCAGCGTACAGATGCCGCATTTCGTAAAGCGTCCCTCGTAGCCGCTGCCGTCGGGATACTCATAAAAGTCCATATTCCACGAGTAAGGGTTGCGGTCGGCGGCTTTCAGATCGGCGGTTGCCTTCATGCTGGCAATGTCCTTTGCGGTAAACTTGCTTTTTCCGCTCCTGCGGCAGAACCACTTCATCAGCGGCGTCATCTGAGCGTTCTCATAGTATACCGTCAGCGCCTCTGTATCCGGCCGCTTCGGCATACAGAGAACGAACGCCCCCAGCATGGCGCAGCCAATGATGTTCAATTGGAAGCGGTCGGCCTTTTCAAACTCCGGCAATTTGGTGAGGATTTCTTTGTATTTCGGCTTGGCGGTTTTGGTGATCTGCTTTGCGGTGGCTGCATCATAGCCCAGCACCGCCGTCAGCTGCTTTTGGAAGGAGCCTGCAAACAGCGCCCACATCCCCATGGGCATCCCTGCATACTTCATTGTCTGCCTCCAAATCCGATCTTCACGATCTGCATTTTCATCCCGTTGTCCCCGGCCCTTGCGAGGAAGCGGAAAAAGCCGCTGACGGAAGGGTCTTTCAGGTCGCAGTAACCCAGCATATAGCCCCGGCTGGACACCTGCAGGCGGCTGTCCCATGGGGAAAGCTCGCTTTTGGCATCCGAAACCGCGAAATATGCCCCCACATCCTTGATCTTTGCAGTCTTGAGCCATGTTTTTGCGATCATCTTCACCGCCGTGCGGTTGGCGGCATCAAAGACCAGCACCCCGCCGGGAAAAGCGTCCGCCATCCCCCGCACCAGTTCCCGGACCTGCTGGGTCGGGAAGTAATAGAACACCCCGGAGGCAAAGAACACCGCCCCGCCGGAGGCATCGATTCTGCCAAACCATGCGGGGTCTTTCAGGTCGCAGGGAATGTTTTGCTCCCGCTCCCCGGCGGGCAGCAGCTGCTGCCGCAAGGCAATCACATCCGGGAAATCCAGATTGTAGATCTTGCAGCTGCCGTTGTCGCAGGCTCTGCCGGTGTTGTCCAGCCCGCAGCCCAGGTTGACTACCGCCGCACAGGGGTGCGTTTTCAGGTACGCCTGCACCTCAAAGGTAAGGTCGTTCTGCCGCATGGCCACCTCCAGCGCACCGAACCGCTGCATCAGACTGCGGGAGCTTTTCTCCGCCCCTGAAAAATCGTAGTCGATCTGGTCGAGCAGACGAACCGCGGTTTCATCCCGGTAAAGGTTCGGGTACAGCTCCGTACACAGCTTCCGGGAATACAGCGGGAGGATCAGCGTCTCCTGCACGGTGTTTTTCTCGATTTTGTATTTCATAGGTTCCTCTCTAAGTAAAGAAAAATAGTCATCATTGCCGACAGCACCGCCGCTATGACTGCCATGCCTACCGTACGATAGGCACTGCGGATCGCTTCTTTTCGTCCTATGCTTCGTCCTCCTTACACTGTTTCACCGCTTTTGCGCCGTAACGCACAGCCAGCCCTTTTTATTTTTGTGGCTCTGAATCTTACAGAAGCCTGCTTGCTCCAGATATGCTTTCAGGGCAGTATCCGTGTAGATGGTCATGCCATTGATGATCTGTGTCCATTTGTCGTCTTTTGCGGTTTCGCCGTTTGCTTCATTGCAGATGAAAAAGACCCCGCCGGGTTTCAGCACCCGATAGACCTCTCCGAAATTCTGCACAAGTTCCGGCCAGAAATAGACCGTTTCAAAGGCGGTCACTACCTCAAACTGCTCCGATCCAAACGGCAGTTCTGCCACACTTGCCTGCTGCACGGTACACCGTCCTGCCGCAATGGCGCCCGCATTGACCTTACGCGCTTTTTCTACGCTGACAGCCGAATAATCGATGCCCTGCACCTTGCCTTTAGGGCACAGTTTCAACAGCGTTTTGATGTTCGCCCCGCCACCGCAGCCGCAGTCCAGCACCCTGGCATCCGGGGCAGGCTGCAAAAAACGCAGCCCCCACGCTGCCATTGCGCTGTGGCCAAAGTTCATCATGGCAACCATGATCTTCCCGCCAAGACCTACGGGCTTGCGGGTGTTTTCAAAAAAGGACATAACGCCACCCTCTTTCTATTTACAGTTCACAATGCAATGCTTTTCACGCAGTTCCTCGCGCTGTAGTTAGTAAAAGCTAACTTTTTGTTCTATAAAAAGCCGCATCTCAGCGGCCCTTCTGCCAAAATAATACGCCCTGCTGTTGTCGCTGTCAAGAAGTTCAGGTATTTTCGGAGATTCCGAAATAGATTTCGTTTTCAAGACCCCCAGCCGTCACCCCAGTGCCACATCCAGCACCATCATCACGCTGAAGCCTACCGCAAAAAACACGGTGCCAACGTTGGAGTGCTGTCCCTGTGACATTTCCGGGATCAGCTCCTCCACCACAACATACAGCATGGCTCCGGCGGCAAAGCTGAGCAGATAGGGCAAAGCGGGCACCACGATGCCTGCCGCCAGAATCGTCAGCACTGCCCCGATAGGCTCTACGATGCCGGACAGTACGCCGCCCCAGAACGCCCGGCCCTTTTTCATTCCTTCCGCCCGCAGGGGCATGGAGATGATGGCACCCTCCGGAAAGTTCTGGATGGCAATGCCAAGGGAAAGCGCCAGCGCCCCGGCGGCAGTGATCTGAGCGGTCCCGGCAAGATATCCGGCATAGACTACGCCCACTGCCATGCCCTCCGGGATGTTGTGCAGCGTCACCGCCAGAACCATCATGGTGGTGCGCTGGAGCTGGCTTTTGGGGCCTTCGGCCTGCAAACTGTTCTGGTGCAGATGGGGGATGAGATGATCCAGCAGCAGTAAAAACAGGATCCCAAGCCAGAAACCCACCGCCGCCGGGAAAAATGCCAGCCTGCCCAGATCTGCAGCCTGCTCCATGGCCGGGATCAGCAAACTCCAAACCGATGCCGCCACCATGACCCCGGCTGCAAAGCCGGTGAGGGCACGCTGGATGCCGTCGCTCAGGGACTTTTTCGAAAAGAATACACAGCCTGCCCCAAGACTTGTGCCCAGAAAGGGGATCAGGATCCCCCAGAATGCGTCTTGTATCATGTCGAACCTCCTTGTGGTTAAATATAACTAACCACATAAAAAGTATACTGCGCTCCGGCAAAAAGGTCAAGGGCAATCCCGCATAATTCTAAGCGCCACAGCCGCCGGAACGGTGCTCAAGCCGTCAGGCGGGAATTGTGCGGTGTTGCCCAAGGGCTTTGCGGCACCTTCTGCCAAAAAATTAACCTTCATAAACATCCCCGCTTTTTCTTGACAACACCCCGTGGACGTGCTATTTTAATTTCCAGTAATTAGCTTATTCTAACCATCTGAGGGGTCTCGCCCCGCGGGTTTTTCTTTGCGCGAAATGTTAGGCTAAGCTAACCATATATTTTCAAACCAGTGATTGAGGTGTGTTACAATGAGATTGAAAAAAGTATTTGCAGGTGCACTTGCTGCTGCTATGCTGGTGTGCGCTGTGGCAGTCCCGGCCTTCGCTGCGGAAGAGGTGGAGCAGGAGAACTGCCTGTCCTCCAGCTATGTCCAGATGAACATCCCTTACGCCGATTTCTACAAAGCTGCCGGTGTGGACAACGCATCTGAGATCGATGCTGTTACCAGCGCCACCAAAAACAAGACCCGTGCAGGCAAGCTTGCTGCCGGTTCCTACCATGTCAACGCGGACGGCACCGACATCACCGGTGTTTCCTTCCCGGTCAAGGTACTGACCCCGTGGGCGCTGAAGAATGCAAAGCAGGTCACCGATGCCGACAGTTGCGACATCACCGTTACCCTGAAGGGCAAGGAATCCACTACCACCTATACCGGTGTGGATGCCCTGTTTGAGAACGAGAGCTACGCTTACTACAAGCTCAGTGAGACCCCTGCCTGCTACATTACCGCCTGGTATGACCTGCTGAGCGGCAAGTGGGAGTTCGGCAAGGTCCGCGCCGCCGAGACCACCGTAGAGGGTACCACTGTGGAACTGAATACCAACGGTCACCACGCCACCTACGAGATGAAAATCTCCGGTTTTGATCTGGACTACAAGGCCAACAAGGTCTACGGCGTAGTTCTGACCACCGCCGATGGCAGTGAGTACGGCCTGCGTCATGTGGCCAACATCTGGCATGGTACCAAGCTGGGCCTCAATGCCGATGATCCTTACTTTGCATCCATCATCGGCAAGACGATTACTCAGATCACCTTCTACGCCGCCGACGGTGTGTATGTCCTGCCGGTCAGCGTGGCACTGTGAGGCTGCGGAAAACTGCCTGATCCAGCAAAATACAGTACAAAACGGCAAGGTCGCTTGAAACAGGCGGCCTTTCTTTTCTCTGTTTTGATGTTCGCCCCGCCGCCGCAGCCGCAGTCCAGCTCCATGGCCGGAACCAGCAAACTTCATCCTGATGTCGGCACCTTCTGCCGAAAAATTAGCCTCCATAAACATCCCCGCTTTTTCTTGACAAGGCTCTACAGGAGTGCTATTTTAGGTTTCGTCAATTAGCCAAGTCTAACCATCTGAGGGGCCTCGCCCCGCAGGTTTTTCTTTGAGCGAAATGTTAGACTGAGCTAACTATATGGCCGCAATTTTCTGCCATTGCGATGAAAGGAGAATTTTTCATGAAACTGAAGAAATTTCTTTCCCTGCTGCTGTCGGCGGCTATGGCGTTCAGTCTGTTGACCGCTACCGCCTTTGCAGCAGCCCCCGCCGAGGAGGAGAACGGCTTTTTCGATTTTCTGCTGGGCGAAAAGTACACCTACCTCTATGCTGCCCTGACTTGGGATGAGTACTGGGCAAACGAGAAGGTCTATGCTGCCGGCAACGCTGCCGCCTCTGCACAGCTGGACAGCCACGAGGAGCACGACCTTGGCGCATTTGATGCAGTCTCCCGCGCTACCGTCAACCACGGCCTGCACCGCGGCAGCTTCCAGAGCACTGCTGTGATCTACGCCAAGGACGGCAGCAGCTACACCGTTTCCCACTGGTCGGACGATGGCAAGACCATCTATCTGGCCGATGGCACCACCGTGGGCTGGAACCGGGGCACCATTACCAAGGCCGACGGTTCTACCGTGCAGATGGATCACTACGAGGTGCTGGGCACCAAGTATGTGCCGGTGCGCGTGGCCACCAGCGACCTTGCAGATTTCTGCTCCAAGTACACCGTGGTGGAAAACGGCGGTCAGCTGGTGGGTGGCTACTCTGAAAAGGAACTGACCGCCTATACCCTGACGGCTACGGTGGACGAAAACACCAACGGCCTGAAGTACGCAACCAAGAGCGGCGATGGCTACACTTTCTCTGCCGCACATACCGGCACCGGTTCCGGCGTGGCAGAAGCCGCCCAGAAGGCTGCTGATGGTCTTACCGTGAACCTGCGCAGCGGCAGCGATGTAGGCAGCTTTGGCGAGTTCATCCGTGTGGATCTGAACGGCAATTACGGCGAGCTGGGCTCCCGGATGCAGTCTGTGGTGTGGACCTACTACGGCGATGACAGCACCTATACCCACGCCAAGGCCTCCTACGGCACTAAGTTTGCAGCCGACAACTGGATGCACAAGTCCATGGGCATCCAGATGGGTCTGAGCGATTCCGCCCGCTGCCAGCTGCCGGAGGGTACCGATGGCACCGGCTACTGGACTATCACTATCCGCGCACTGGGCTATGCCGACACGGTGGTGAAGTTCCAGACCACTGCCGAGAACCTTGCCAAGCACGAGCTGGCAAGCGATGCAGACCGCGCCGCCCTGCAGGCTGTGGTCGCCACGGCACAGAGCAAGGCAAAGGCCGCTTACACCGCAGCCAGCTACGCTGATCTGGAGACTGAGCTCGCCGAAAGCATGGAACTGCTGAGCCGGGATACCCTGTATAAGGCTGCTGCACTGGAACAGGTGACCCACCTGACCGATGCTGTGCAGAACCTGAAGGCTGCCTGATCCAGCAAAATACAGTACAAAACGGCAAGGTCGCTTGAAGCAGGCGGCCTTGCTTTTCCGTGTCAGGAGAAGATGGAATGAACAAAAAACGATGCAATGCGCTGCTGCCGCTGGTGCAGCTGCTCCCGGCGGTGGCGGCAGCAGCAGCCGTGCTTTTTGCCCTGCCCCGCACCGTGCCGGTGCTGGCCGCCGTGCCGGAAAGACTGACGGCTGTGGTGGAGCAGCCGTCAGAAGCCGCTTCCTCCGAAGCGGAGGAAGAAGTACTGCCCAAGCTGCCCTATGCCGATGGAATTTACGTCGGCTCTTCCCGGGGCTACGGCGGTGCCGTCCGGGTGCAGGTCACCATGGAAAACGGCAGCATCACGGAGGTCGAGATATTGGACGCTTCCCACGAGACAAAGCAGTTTCTGCGGCGCGCCAAGCGGCTTTTGACCACCGTGGTGGAAGCCCAGAGCTGGGAGGTGGATGCCGTTTCCGAGGCCACCTATACCAGCCGGGGCATTCTGGGTGCGGTGCAGAACGCCCTGACCGGCGAGGTAGTCAACAACCCCCTGCCGCCGCAGCCAAAGCCCGCCGCACCGCTGGTGGTGGAGGAATTTACCGCGCCCTCTACCTACCTTGACGGCATCTACACCGCCGAGGCCATGGGTTTTGAGGGCGAGATCACGGTGCAGGTCACGGTGGCAGAGGATAAGATCACCGATATCACTCTTCTGAGCGCCGAGGATGAGGAGAAATATCTCTTCCGGGCAAAACAGGTCATCCCTGCCATTCTGGAAGGGCAGAGTCCCAACGTGGATGCCGTTTCCGGCGCGACCTACTCCTCCACCGGCATCCTGAACGCGGTCAAGCTGGCACTGGCAAAGGCGGCTGTTGCTCCGGCAGAGGACGCCGCCCCGGAGCAGGCAGCATCGGAAGAAGCGGCAGAAGCCGCGGCACCATCTGAAGCAGAAGGATCCGAGGAAACGCCGGTCGCTGCGCCCACCGTGGAGGTGGTGCAGCCGGAAGAAAAGAGCGTCGTTCCCGCATGGCTCAAAGAAATATGGCAGCAGCTTTTCCCGGCAGATGCACCGGCATCCTCTGAACCGGAACCGGCATCTTCTGAGGAAGTGCTGCCGGCACCCGAAGCGGTACTGCCGCCGGAAGAGACCGAAGCCGAACCTGAAACGGAAGGAGCAGTGGAATGAAATACAAGAATTTTCTTCTCCGGGCGGTGAACCTGCTGCTGATTCTGGGGGTACTATGGCAATACCAGCAGGTGGCGCTGGTCCGGGCAGCAGCGGTGAGCCAGCGCAAGCAGGAGATCGCTGAGGTGGAAGCCTACAACGCTTCCGTTTTGCAGGCGCAGAGCGCAGCGCAGGCAGAGCAGACTCAAAGCGGCTACCGGGACGGCACCTATGAGGGCAGCGCCTTTGGTTTTGGCGATGTCATCCGGGTGTCGGTGACCATCCAGAACGGAAAAATGACCGATATTGCGGTGCTGGATGCCTCCGGCGAGGATAAGCCCTACTATAAGCAGGCGCTGCCTTTGCTGGACGAGATGCTGTCAGTACAGTCTGCCGGGGTGGATACCGTTTCCGGCGCTACCCTCACGGCAGAAGGTCTCATCGGTGCAGTCGAGGACGCACTGGGAAAGGCGGCAGGATGATGGAAAAAACACAGGCAAAGCCTTTGACAGTGGCGCAGCAGCGTCAGCGGGACAAAAAGCGCCGTATATGGCTGCGCACCGGGGTGCAGTTGTTCTTCTTTGTGTCCATGCCGGGCGCGTTCGTGGCCGGGTTTTCCGGGGTAAAGCAGATCTTTCTGCACATCGGTGCGGGCGAGGTGCTCACAGCGGACAGCTTCACGCTTTCTCTGCTGGGGCTGTGCGGCTTCACTTTGCTGTTCGACCGTTTTTTCTGCGGATACGCCTGCGCCTTTGGCAGCTTGGGTGATGCCGTCTGGGCACTGTCCGGGCTTATCCAGAAAAAGCTGTTCCACCGCAAAAAGCCACTCCGTCTGCCGGAGCGGGCGGTGCTTTGGGGGCAGAAGGTCAAATATCTGCTGCTGGCGGGGCTGGTGGCGCTGTATGTGACCCGGCAGGAAAAGCTGCTGACCGGCGCAAGCCCGTGGGAGGTGTTTTCCCGCCTGACAGCTCTGCGTCTGCCGCCGGAGGGCTTCGGCGTGGGCATTGCGCTGTTTGTGCTCATTTTGCTGGGCATGGCAGTGCAGCCTCGGTTCTTTTGTCAGTTCCTCTGCCCTATGGGAGCGGTGTTCGCCCTGCTGCCGGTGCTGCCCTTTGCGCGGCTGCACCGGCAGAGCGATAGCTGCATCCCGGGGTGCAATGCCTGCAAGCAGCAGTGCCCGGTGTGCCTGAAGCTGGAGGAAAGCAGCCTGCGCAGCGGGGAATGCATCGCCTGTGAAGCCTGCGTGGGCACCTGCCCTAAACAGAACATCCACCGGTGGGATATAGCCTTGTGCAAGCACCTGTGGCTGCCGGTGCTGGGTAAGGCGCTGCTCTTCTTCCTGCTGGGCTGTTGGCTGGGTTTCTGCCGGTTTATCTGAACCAAAAAGGAGGCCGCCGCACAACATTTGTGCAGCAGCCTCCTTTTGGCTTGGACGATTTGTCATTTTTACAGGGAATGCTTCTGCTCCAACAGGTCTGTCATGCTGCGCAGGCTGATGCCAAGGGTGGAAAGGTTATGCAGCATAGCACTGGTAGCCGGGGGCAGGATGCCCAGTGCGCCCAGAAGGATGAGCGCTGAGTTGAAGCCGGGCACAAAGCGGTAATTGCTGCCCACCCGCTTTTGCAGGGCGTTGGCAATGGCTTTTAACATTGTTAGTGGCAGCTTGATACGGAGAATCATTTTGGTCATGCTCACTTGCGGAAATTCGCAAACGCAGCCTATAAAGGTAGCAGAAAGATTGAATGCGTCGTACTTTTTTCGATTTTGCATAACGAATTTTTCAAAATCCTCTTGACGCAATCTACATACCGTGGTATTTTTCTTGTAAATTCCACTGATTTTGTGGAGTAACCTGAATCTCTCCACAAGATGCGGTCGTGTTCATTTTGAACACGGCCTCTCCGTGGATTATCCCTGAAAGATCAACCGCCCCGCAACACACCCGATTCATTTTGCCGCCGATTCACCCGACAAAATCATCGCTGCGCTGCGTGGGCGGTATTTTTCTTTTCCGGGGAAGATTGCACCTTGAAAATTTCATGAGCCGCCCGAACGTGATACCGGCTTTCCAGTCAACGCCGCTGCACAAACAGGGGCAGGAACTTCGTTCGGAGCAAACGGTGGCCCCATTACATGAGCAGAGCCCCGCTACTTATTTTTTGCGTCTTAACAATTTGGAAACATTTGTTGAAAATGCGTTTTGAGCGCAGCGGTAGAGGGCAAGAACCGTCCCGTGGCCACAAATTTTCAATTCTTGAAAATTTCCTGCCCATCCGGGACTTCACTTCTTCAATGCATCTGCATTTCCGAAGTGATCTTGTTGGGGTAGCGCTTGTCGGGGCAACGCCCCTCCATCTGCTATCGCAGACCGCGCTGCCGCTTAAAAGCCCCACTGGGGCTTTCATTGCTGCGCTGCGCTTCGCAAACGCGGTCCCACCCCAAACCCTGCTCATGGTTCGCACCTGACGGTGCGAACAGCAACGGCGTGTCGTGCTTACATAGCTTCACCGAGGAGTTATCGAACAGACAGGAGGTACAATGACCAAAACGAATGTTCAACCGATTCCTAGCAATTTTCAGCACCACGACACGCCGAACAACAAAACGCACATCATCAAGTTCCGTGTGACAGCGGAGGAAAAAGCGTCACTGGAACTCACTTGCAAACTCCTAAATGATGCCCGGTACGAAAGAGAAGATCCTGTCCGGGCAGTTCAAAGTCCGTGATGCCGATATGCACCGTCTTGCCAGGGCAGATTTTCCGAACCGCAAGCAGATCGTGCACGAGATTCTGCACCCGGAGGACCGCTCTGCTCCGCAGAAACGCATCTACGGAATCAACTATTCTGCACTGGAAGCTGCCGTCCGGCGAATCCAGCAGGATGTTGATTTCCTGATGAAGTATCTCCCCAAGGTGCCTGATGATGCCTATGTGAAAGTGGAAATCACGAAGATTCTGAAACAGCATAAGGCATATATGGCACAGTTTGAAGAACTGCTGAACGACGAAAAAGTCGCATAACGACAGGCACTTGTAAGACATCAACGAGCCACCAGCCGCAAGTGCAGGGCAGAAAACTTCTGCGCCCTTGCGCCTGATAAAAATGGAACTTTGATTTTCTCGCCCGGCTTTGCTGCGGTGGGACGATCAAAGGAGCGTGCGTTTGAACAAAAAGAAAAAGTCCACAAACACTTCCCCCTATCCCGATGAAGTCATCGACCGTCTGGCACGAGCATTCTACCCGGCCATCCTTGCCTGCTGGAACAGTGAGGAAGGCCAACGGGAGTTCGCCGCGTGGCAGGCGGAACAGGCTCATCATATCCCCAGCAAAGAAAAACAGAGCGTTCCCGACAGGGAACGCCCTGCTGTACATATCGCTGTTGTCTGTGGCTTTTGGCAGGGTGCGTCCGGGTGCTGGGTATTCGTAAAACAGTTTTCGAGAAATGACACGGCAACTGCCTGTCAGGATTGGTTACGAGTACCCGGCTAGGCCGAGGAAGCATCAAGTCCCATGTCCGCACCGTCAAGGTGTTGGGTATGGGGCTTTTTGCATTTCAGGAGCGTGTACACCTCTGGAAAGGTGTAACACACTAGACTTTGTACCAAAGTCGTGTGCCAAAGGAGATTGTGCTCCTTTGGAATTTCCGTCATCATAGAGGAAAGAAACAATCTATTAACTTTCCCATGCAGCAACAATGCTTCTTTCTGGGTTTTGAGGGTCAATAGTCACCTTTATAGGTGTTCCCTTGCTCACGAGAGGGTTGAACCAAAACCAATGGGACTGTCCATAATAAGTGTCTTTTCCAATCTTATATTGGTACCGAATCACCCAAGGATAAATTACATCTTCATCAGCAAAGTGATAGGTACTCATGTGGAATTTTATGTGAACCCTTTTTACTGCATTAACTTTTCCGGAAACAATCTTTCCGTTTTTCAGCAGGTCTGCTTTGCGGACGTCTGTAATCCATGCTACCCCGATAATTGCGATAGCAATAAGCCACGCAGCTATGAGTGCCCCGATTCCAACTTGCTTATAGGCGATAGAAATCAGAAAAGCAACAAAAATCCCAACAGCACCAAGAATATGGAGCAAATCTTTAGAAAAGAACTTATGGATTTTTTTCATGGAGAGACACTTCCTTTCTCAGTAGACAACATTATTTGTTCTATTGTATCATATGCTCTGTGTTTTTTCAAACCAAGTCAAGTGATTGGTGAAACGACATGAAATAATTGCATCTCACGACAGATCACCGAAGATAATTGGATTTTTGCAAAAAGAGGAGTAGTGTATCGTCGAAGGATGTGTTATACTCAGTCCACGGAACAATTATGAACTTTATTGTTACTCGGCAGGGTTTGGGGCAGGCACGCCCCAACAAGAAGCACTTTGGAAACGCAGGGGCGTTGCAGAAGTGTAGTCCCGGAGGAGCACAACATTTTCAAGAATTGAAAATTTGTGGCCACGGGACGATTCTTGCTCTGAGCAAATTCGCATACTTTTGAAAAATCTACTTTTCAATTTTCCGCAAATGTTATCATTTTGGAAGTCAGAGGAGGTCGCAGCATGAAGAAAGAAATTGATGCCTTTGTCAATGCAGCCAATGAGCAGGAATTGGAAGCTGCATGGAACAACCTCTCGGCAGAGGAACAGCGAGTTTTCGAGCAACTCATGAAGGAAGAACCACCCGAAGATGCATTGGCATTTTTCGCACAGCTGTATGACGATACCCCGAAGGAGCAAGCCAGCGAAACCGTGAGCATCTCCGAAAATGAAATCTATTTCAAGCGGCAGCCCTTGACCGAAGAGCAGAAGAAGCACGGCTCCTATGTAGATGAGAACGGCAATCTCCATGTCAAGAACCTGTCTGCATTCTGGATTCCTGAACTGACCACCACGGAGAAAGTCGGTCACACCACCTACACCGTGACCGGCAGCTATGAGGGCAAGGAATCCTTTTTGAAGAAGCTGGAGCGCATTGTTGCCAAAAACGCCCAGCAAAAATTTGAAGATGAGGGTGCAGACGAATGACAACTGCGTCCAATTCTGCTATACTTGACCCGGTAACCAATCCTGTACCGACAGTTGCTCCACAGAGTAAGGAGGACACAACAATGTCTGGAGCAACGAATAAAATCACCGCACTTTACTGCCGACTGTCGCAAGAGGACGCACGGCTCGGCGAAAGACTGTCCATTGAGAACCAGAAGGCCATCCTTCTGGAATACGCCAAAAAGAACTACTTCCCGAACCCGGTGTTCTTTGTGGATGATGGCTACTCTGGCACGAACTATGACCGTCCCGGCTTCCAGAGTATGCTGACCGAGATCGAAGCGGGACATATAGGAATCGTCATCACGAAGGATTTGTCCCGACTGGGGCGCAATTCCGCCTTGACTGGTCTGTACACCAACTTTACCTTTCCCCAGTATGGCGTTCGCTACATTGCGATTAACGACAACTACGACACCATTGACCCGAACAGCGTAAACAACGATTTTGCAGGCATTAAGAACTGGTTCAACGAGTTTTACGCCCGCGATACCAGCCGCAAGATTCGGGCCGTTCAGAAGGCCAAGGGAGAGCGTGGAGTACCGCTGACGGTCAATGTGCCGTACGGCTATGTGAAAGACCCGGAAAACCCGAAACATTGGCTTGTTGATCCGGAAGCGGCTGCGGTCGTGAAGCGCATCTTCTCCATGTGCATGGAAGGCCGTGGTCCGACCCAAATTGCCAACCAACTGTGGGTGGACAAAGTTCTGACTCCTACCGCCTACAAGTTGAGCCATGGCCGGAGTACAAACGCACCTGCCCCGGAAGACCCTTATCGCTGGGATAAAAGAGCAGTAAGTTTGATTCTGGAACGCCGGGAGTACACTGGCTGCACAGTCAACTTCAAGACCTATACTAACTCTATCTGGGATAAAAAGAAACATCTGAATCCTGTGAAAAATCAGGCTATCTTCTCGGACACACATGAGCGCATTATCGACGATGATGTGTTTGAAAAGGTTCAGGAGATTCGTAATCAGCGTCACCGCATGACCCGGACAGGCAAGAGCAGCATTTTCTCCGGTATAGTCTACTGTGCTGACTGCGGTTCCAAGATGCAATATGGTTCGTCCAATAACAGGGACTTCAGTCAAGACTTCTTTGATTGCTCTCTGCACAAGAAGAACGGGAGCAGGTGCAAGGGACACTTCATCCGGGTAAAGGTTCTGGAAGGCCGTGTGCTGAACCATATCCAGCAGGTGACAGACTACATCCTTTGCCATGAAGACTACTTTCGCAAGGTCATGGAGGAACAGCTTCGGGTGGAAAGCAGCGAAAAGCTAACTGTCCTGAAGAAGCAGCTTGCCCGAAATGAGAAGCGAATCGCAGATTTCAAACGGCTGTTCATGAAAATCTACGAGGACAACGCCAGTGGAAAGCTGAGCGATGCCCGCTTCGACATGATGAGCCAGAGTTACGATGCCGAGCAGAAGCAGCTGGAAGAGGACGTCCTCTCTATCCAACAGGAAATCGAAGTACAGGAACAGCAAATCGAGAATATTGAAAAGTTCGTCCAGAAAGCGCACAAGTACGTCCATATTGAAGAACTCACCCCCTATGTTCTCCGTGAACTGGTGTCGGCTATCTATGTGGATGCCCCGGATAAGTCCAGCGGAAAGCGGGTGCAGCACATCCATATCAAGTACGATGGGCTGGGGTACATCCCTCTGGATGAACTGGAAGCAAAAGAAAAGGCATGACCGAAGTCACGCCAAATCTTCCCCATTTAGGGAACTTTTGCAAATACTGTTTTATGGGAACTCTGCTGGTGGGCGCACCCTGTTTTTTGTTTTACACTTAATCTTCTAACCCGTGACTCCCAGCTGCTTTCCTCAGATATTCCTTCGGATCCTCATTTAGAATCAGCTCTGCATACGCCAGCGGGTCATTGTAGATGAGATAATCCAACTCTGATTTCTGCGACATGGTCATATCCAGCGCATCCTCGACCCCGGTGCAGTCGATGGAGATCATTCTCCCATCCCGGAGCAGCAGCTCCACGCAGCCGGTGTCCATGTTGAATTTGCAAACTCTTGCATCGTACTTCATACTCGTGTCCTTTCTACCTTACGGCACTCTTACAGTGGTCTGTCGTGCTTTTTTGTGATAAGGTCTAGGACGTTTTTCGATGGAAGCAAGGGATTCGTTCTGTTTTCCGAAGAATACAAAAAATCCGAACCCTTCTCCTATCGGAAAAAAGTTCGGATTTTGTTGTTGTGGTGCACCTCCAGGGACTCGAACCCTGGGCCCACTGATTAAGAGAAATCAACGTGCAACAATCGTCGATTTCGACAATTACGCAGCTTCGTTGTTTTTATCGTTTTATCGCAAATTTGTGTTTTGCATCTGCTGCATTCTTTGCACCTGTTATCCCCTCTTGCATCTGTTATCCAGCCGTTCCGGTGTGCAAAAAGTGTGCAAAAATGTGCAGAGCCAAAATCAGCACCTTAAAACAGGTATCGGATTTTTATGCAATGGGGTGAAAACAGGTCTGTTTCATCCGGCGAAAGGCACACTCTATATCACCAATTTATACCACACATCAAATGTACATCAACAATTTGATTCTTGGCAGGGATATGGACAATCGAACTGACACCGCCTTATATAAAAGGAGTTTTACCATGAACAAATTGCTTTCCTGCCGCTACAACATGGACACCAACCGGGTAGAAGCCCAGTTCGCTGATAGCTCTGCCGTTGCCATCGACTGCATCGCCATCGAGGACGAGTACGGCAACACCCCTGCACAGCGGGCAGAACTAGACTGGCTGCTGTACAACAAACCACTGGAATATGCACAGCTTGTGCTGAGTGGCGAGATGGAACACTATCTCTCGCTTGGCTGTGAGCACGGCAGACTGGAAGATTAAGCGCCCCCTAAAGAACACGATGCTCACCGACCTATGGTTTGCCATAAGCTGGTGGGCATCGCTTCTTATCCATAAGCAACTCGCTCTTTTCGGCTAACGCTTTTTTATTCGTAAATGTTTCCCTTGCAGAATCTAGCCAGATTCTCTATAATAAGAAAGAACTTTATAAATCTTCTTTCAAATGTAAAACCCGCTCTTGGAGGTGAATCATCCTATGACCGGCAGCGGAGCAAATAACCGCGATGTTAAAAAAATCAACCGCATCCGAACGATTCGCAGCATTTTTTCCTGCGACCGAATCTCGCAGCCGGAGCTTGCGGCAAAAGTCAACAACAGCTGGCCGACCGTATTGCAGAATGTCAAAGAACTGATGGCGATGGGACTAGTGCAGGAGGTCGGCACCTTTGAATCCACCGGCGGGCGCAAGGCGAGAGCATTCGCTCCTGTACGGGATGCCAGACTTGCGGTCGGACTGGAGATTACCCAGAATCATGTCGGAGCAGTTCTGGTCGATCTGTCCGGTAACCTTCTCCGCTATGAGCGTAAAAAGCGTCTTTATGAGCGGTCGGACACCTATGCGGAAATGCTTGCCGGAATCGTGCAGGGGCTGATCGAAAAAGAGGGCTATCCGGTGGAAAAAATTCTGGGTGTCGGCATTTCGCTGCCCGGTATTCTGGACAAAGAGGGGCAGACATTGGTTTACTCTCATGCCTTGGGTCTGCGGAATGTTCCTACCGAAGAATTCAGCCGTTACATCCCGTTCTCCTGCCGGTTCATCAATGACGCGAACGCTGCCGGACTTGCTGAAGTGCGCGACCTCGAATCTCCCCGCAGCCTTGTCTACCTTTCTCTGAGCAACAGTGTCGGTGGTGCGATTCTGACCGGTGGAGCGCTCTATGGCGGCGACCATCTTCGTGCCGGAGAGTTCGGGCATAACACGCTCGTTCCCGATGGCCGCCCCTGCTACTGCGGAAAAAAGGGCTGTCTGGATGCCTATTGCTCTGCAAAAGTCCTCTCCCGACTGACTGACGGAAATCTTGCACTATTCTTTGATGGGTTGCGCTCTGGCGATGCAGCTTTGCAAACGGCATGGAATGAATACCTTTCTTACCTTGCTGTAGCAGTCAATAATCTGCGCATGACCTTCGACTGTGATGTAATTGTTGGCGGCTACGTTGGCGGATTTCTGGCAGAGTTTGGCGAACCGCTCCGGGAAATGCTGGTCGAGCGTAATACGTTTGAGCCGGACAGTTCCTACCTGAAGTTCAGCCGCTATAAGCTGGAAGCCTCTGCGCTGGGAGCCGCTCTGCTCCATATCGAAGCCTTCATTCAGAACCTATAAACCTTCCCATCGAGCTTCCCATCGAGGACGGCACCTGCCGTCCTCGATTTTTTGCACAATTCCGCCGCTTTTTCCTTGTGCAGTTCTCCGAATCCGCGAAAAAGGGCTTGACTTTGGTTGTGCGGTGTGCTAATTTGTAGTCACATTCATAAACACTTTATAAAAGTTAATAAACAAACAAAAACGGAGGTCATCTTATGAAAGGCACAATGAAAGTTGCAGTCATGAACGGCATCGGCAAGATGGGCTACACCACCCGCCCGATCCCCACACCCAAAGAGGACGAAGTTCTGGTCAAGCTGGAATACGTTGGCATCTGCGGCAGCGATATGCACTACTATGAAACGGGTGCGATCGGCAATTATGTAGTCAAGCCGCCGTTCGTGCTGGGCCACGAGCCGGGCGGCACAGTCGTGGAAGTTGGCAGTGCTGTCAAGCATCTGAAAGTCGGCGACCGCGTTGCGCTGGAGCCGGGCAAGACCTGCGGTCACTGCAAGTTCTGCCGTGAGGGCAAATACAACCTCTGCCCGGATGTCGTGTTCTTCGCTACTCCGCCGGTAGACGGTGTTTTTCAGGAGTATGTGGCCCATGAAGCAAACCTCTGCTTCAAGCTGCCGGACAACGTAAGCACCATGGAAGGTGCGCTGATCGAGCCTCTGGCTGTTGGTTTCCACGCAGCCAATCAGGGCGGTGCTCATGCCGGTCAGACTGCGGTGGTCATGGGTGCAGGCTGCATTGGTCTGGTCTCCATGATGGCGCTGAAAGCCGAGGGTGTTTCCCGTGTTTACGTTGTGGATATCATGCAGAAGCGTCTGGATAAGGCTCTTGAACTGGGTGCAGACGGTGTGATCAACAGCCGCGAAAAGGATGCCGTCCAAACGATTCTCGACCTGACCGATGGTCTGGGCTGCGACCTCGTTATCGAGACTGCTGGTACAGAAATCACTACCCGCCAGGCCATTGAGATGGCGCAGAAGGGTGCAAACATCGTTCTGGTCGGTTACTCCAAATCCGGCGAGATGACCCTGCCTATGAGCCTTGCACTGGACAAGGAACTGACCTTCAAGACCGTGTTCCGTTATCGCCACATTTACCCCATGGCGATCGATGCCGTTGCTTCCGGCAAAATCAACCTGAAGGGCATTGTGACCAACATCTTTGACTTTGACGACATCCAGAATGCCATGGACAAGAGCATTTCGGACAAGGCCAACATCGTCAAAGCAGTGGTGAAGATTGCGGAGGCAACGAAGGTATGAGTTTTCCGCAGGTTCTGACCGGTGTGGCGCACATTGGCATCCCGACAAATGATCTCGACAAGACCATTGCATTTTACAAGAAGCTGGGGTTTGTTTCTGCGCTGGAAACGGTAAACAAAGCCGCCGGGGAGCGCGTTGCGTTTCTTCAGCTTGGCGATCTGATGATCGAAACCTATGAAAACCATCGTGCGGCGGAAAAGGCCGGAGCAATCGACCATGTAGCTCTGGCAACGACCGATATCGAAGCCGCCTTTGCTGCAGCAAAAGAGGCAGGGATGCACCTGCTGCATTCCAGCATCCAGTCACTGCCGTTCTGGGAAAACGGTGTGCGCTTTTTCATGGTCGAAGGCCCGAATAAAGAGAGAATAGAGTTCTGCCAGAAATTATAAGCATCGCGTCAAGAGGAGAAAGGAGCGCGCCGTATGAGTTACACAGCAGAGCCGAAACAGCAGGATACGAACATCAAAGTCCCTCTGATCAGTAAAATCGCTTACGGCATGGGCGATGTGGGCTGCAACTTCAGCTGGATGTTCGTTGGCAACTTCTTGATGATTTTTTACACCGATGTCTGCGGCATCAGCATGGCGGCAGTGTCCCTCCTGATGCTGGTCTCCCGCTTCTGGGATGCCATCAATGACCCCGTGATCGGTTCGCTGAGCGACCGCACCCGTTCCCGCTGGGGACGCTACCGTCCATGGCTGCTGTTCGGCGCACCGGCAACTGCTGTGGTGCTCGTGCTGACGTTCTGGGCGCACCCCGCATGGTCAGACAGTGCCAAGAGCCTGTATATGTACATTACTTACTGTGTACTGGTTCTGGGCTATACTTGCGTGAACATCCCTTATGGTACGCTCTGCGGCACCCTGACCCAGAACATCGAGGAGCGTGCGAAAATCAACACCTCCCGCTCCGTCTGTGCCATGATCGCCATCAATATCATCAACATCATCACCCTGCCTTTGATCTCTGCTTTTGGCGGTGATAATGCAGCACGGGGATATCTTCTGGTGACCGTCCTTTACGGCGGTATCTTCACCCTCTGTCACTGGTTCTGTTTTGCCAAAACCAAAGAGGTCGTCCAGCCCCCGGAGCGGAAAAAAGTCTCACTGAAAAAGCAGTTGGATGCAGTGCTTCAGAACAAGCCCTACCTGATTGCACTGGCGGGTCAGTTCCTGTTCGGTGTGACGCTGTATGGCCGCAATGCCGACCTGCTCTATTACTTCAAATATGTGGAAGGCAACGAGAATCTGTTTACCATCTACTCGATGATCCTGATCGTTCCCTCCATTCTGGGTGCTGCGGCATTCCCCTTCGTGTTTGAAAAGCTAGGCAACAAAGGGCACACTGCTTCCCTTTTCGCTGCCGGAACCGGCGTTTCCCTGATTGCGCTCTATTTCTTCAGTGCAGTTTCTTCTCCCATTCCGTTCTATACATTCGCTGCACTGTCCCAGTTCTTCTTCTGCGGATTCAATACCGCCATCTACGCCATCGTTCCCGACTGCGTGGAGTATGGCGAGTGGAAAACCGGTGTCCGCAACGATGGTTTCCAGTACGCATTCGTTTCACTGGGGAACAAGCTGGGCATGGCGATTGGCACCTCTGCGCTGGCTGGTGTGCTGAGTGCATTGAGTTTTGCCCCCAATCAGGTGCAGAATGCTGCCGTGCAGAATGCGATGCACTATGCATTCTCGCTGCTTCCCGGTGCGCTGTGGCTGGTAACAGCGATTGTCCTGTTCTTCTACCGAATCAGTAAGCGTTCGTATAACCAGATTATGTCCGAACTGAACGCTAAAAAAGCAGGTTGAGGTGATACCATGTTTGATGTTGTAGCTTTGGGAGAAAGCCTGATCGACTTTACCCCGAACGGAACCAATGCACAGGGCATCGAATTGTTTGCCCGGAATCCCGGCGGTGCACCCGCCAATGTCCTTGCCATGAATGCCCGTCTGGGCGGCAAAACAGCATTCATCGGAAAAGTCGGCAAAGACGGATTCGGCGATTTTCTCCGCCAGACCCTTGTGGAAAGCGGCATTGATGTGTCCGGTCTGGTGATCGACGAAAAGATTCCCACGACCCTTGCCTTCGTTCAGCTTGACAGCAAGGGAGACCGCTCCTTTACCTTTTACCGGAACCCCGGTGCCGATGTGATGCTGACTTCGGCAGAAGTCAACAGGAATCTGATCGACGATGCTGCCATCTTCCATTTCGGCTCTGTCTCTCTGACCGCCGACCCGAGCCGCACCGCCACGTTGGAAGCTGCGCGGTATGCACGGCAGCAGGGCAAGCTGGTCAGCTTTGACCCCAATTACCGTCCGCTTCTGTGGGAGCACCCGGCAGATGCCGTTGTCCAGATGCAGGAAGGTGTCAAGCTGGCGGATCTTCTGAAAGTTTCCGAGGAAGAAATGCAGCTTATCACAAACAAAAGCGACCTTGCCCGCGGCTCACAAGCCCTGCTCGAAATGGGGCCATCTCTTGTGCTGGTATCGCTGGGTGCAAAGGGTGCTTATTACCGGAACGCTGTGGGAGCAGGGCATCTTCCCACCTATGATGTGCCTACCGTGGACACGACTGGTGCTGGCGACGCTTTCATGGGCGCAATTCACTACCAGCTGCGAGGAAAAGATGCTGAGGATTTGCGTACCCTCCCTGCATTTGAGCTTGAAGAAATCGTCCGCTTCGGCAATGCAGCGGGCAGTCTGACCACGACAAAGGGCGGCGCAATCCCTGCAATGCCCTCCATGGTGGAAATTCAGAACTGCATTGCCTCTATCCCACTGCTGTAAAAGAAAGGATACCCTATGACAAAATTACAGATCAGAATGCGGCAGGTCGATCAGGTCAAGGAATTTGTAGATTTGCTGTCCAAATATCCCTATGAGATGGACTTAGTCTCCGGGCGATATACCATTGATGCCAAATCCCTGCTTGGCATTTACAGTCTCGACCTGAGCAATCCGCTTACCCTTGTGATTTATTCCGATTCTTGCGAAGAACTGCTGACACAGCTCCATGCGTTGCTCCCAGATTGCATCGTCTGATTTTCTACGCTTTTCTCCTTCTTCCATTTGCACCGTTCGGTTCTGGTTCTCCTTCACCAGAACCGAACGGTGTTTTAATTTGTATAAGTCCTACTATCACCGCATTCCCTTAATAAATTTTGCAAGCCCATATTGATGTGCCTCATTGCCTTGTCAAGAGGGCTGGCACCGCCCAGCCCTCTCTCTTTTTGCCAAAGTTTTCATTGCTTTTTCTTGCACACTGCCGAAAGTGACGTATTCTCAAAACTTTTTGTTGACACGGCTCGATTTTTGTGGTAGTCTATTCCAACAATTGAATATAACATATTTTTACATATTCGTTCAGACCCTGCGGGGCTGAACATCTTGGCTTTCAGCCGTTACATAACCGACTAGCATGACCTTCCAGAAAAAGCGAAGGCAGGGCTGGTTTGTTTTGTGACGGCTTTTTTATTGCCGTTTTGCCCGTTGGACCTTGAAAACCGCATGACCGTCTGTATGGGATACCCGGCGATGACCCTGAGAAGGAGAGCCGGAAAACGCCGCCGGAGGGGAGCAGGAAAGCCATGCAGAGAGAACGGCAATTCACCTCATGTGGTCAAAATGAGCACATGAGGTGAAACGGACGTTTATCTACTCGTTGCGGCAGGAGAAATCAATGTAGACAAATTGTCCACATTGATTTGCCGTAACCCAAAGGACGTTTATCCACCTGTTGCGGCAGACAAAATCCATGTGGTCAAATTGGCCACATGGAAAAGCAGCAGCACCGAAGAAAGGACGTGTGCCTATGGGAAACAACTTTACCCCTGCATGGATCAAGAAAGGCTTCTTCAACGAATCGATTTTCTGTGACGATTTTCTCAGTACCCACCAGCGCCTCTATGTGAATGGCGCATTTTTCACCCCGGAAGGCAGGGTCACAGACACCATGAACCTGCGCTGTGAAATTTTCGATATGCTGCGAGACCATATCGGCGCAAATATCGCAAAACGGGTCAGCAATGTGGTTGATGTACTGAAGCTGGCGGCACAGATGGAGGACTTCCCGCCCGTCACCGACCGCATTGCGCTGGCAAACGGCACCCTATATCTGGACGGTACCTTTCAGGAGGGCAAGCCGGAAATCGTCCGCAATCGCCTGCCTGTCGAGTATGACCCGAAAGCCGCTCAGCCTGTCCACTGGCTGCGGTTCCTGTCCGACCTGCTCTACCCGGAGGACATTCCCACGGTGCAGGAGTTCATCGGCTACTGCCTGATCCCCAGCAACAAGGGGCAGCGCATGATGGTCATCAAGGGCAGCGGCGGTGAGGGTAAGTCGCAAATCGGCGTGGTGCTGTCCCGGCTGTTCGGCTGTAACATGAAGGATGGCAGCATCGGCAAGATCTCGGAGAATCGCTTTGCCCGCGCAGACCTTGAACACACCCTGCTCTGTGTGGACGATGATATGCGGATGGAAGCCCTGCGCCAGACCAACTATGTCAAGTCCATCGTGACCGCACAGGGGCAGATGGACTTGGAGCGCAAGGGCAAGCAGAGCTATCAGGGTTGGATGTACGCCCGCCTGCTGGCGTTCAGCAATGGCGATTTGCAGGCATTGTATGACCGCTCGGACGGTTTCTATCGTCGTCAGCTCATCTTGACCACCAAGGATAAGCCCCTGTCTCGTGTGGATGACCCGGACATTGCCGAGAAGATGGCGGCAGAGGTCGAGGGCATCCTGCTGTGGGCATTTGAGGGCTTGCAGCGGCTGGTGAAGAATGGCTTCCAGTTCACCGAGAGTGACCGTGCCAAGCGGAACCGGGAACTGGTGAAGCGGGACAACAACAATGTGTTTGATTTCCTTGAATCCGAGGGCTACATCCGCCTGAAGGCGGATGCCTGCACCAGCTCGAAAGAGCTGTATGAGGTCTATCGAATGTGGTGTGAGGAGAACAGCCTGAATGCGATCAAGGCACGAGGGTTCAGCGATGCGCTGATCGCCAAGCAGCGCAGGTATAATCTGGAATCCACCAACAACATCATCAATTCGTCCGGACGGCGTGTCCGGGGCTTTATCGGTATCGAAACCCTTGTTCAGCCCGACCTTACGCCAAACGGTTGGCGGGTATGACCCCCATAAAAGGAGAATTTGGGTGTTTTGCTGCGTACGTGCGTACGCGGTAGCCGCCCTCTCTCCGTACGCACGTACGCAGCGATTGACCGAAAACGCACTTTATAGGGGTGTTTCTGGCATACTGTCAATTTGACAGCTTGCCAAATCAGGTGGTCAAAATGACCAACTGAAAAAGCCGGACGAGCTGTCCTTCAGGGCAGCTTGCCCGGAGCAAGAGTGCAGAGAGCGCAGCTCTTTGCCCCAGTGATATGATGCTGTGCGTCATATACTACTGGGTATTATCTGGCGCACCGCAAGCGGCAGATTCAGCAGCAAAGCTGCTGCGCACCCACTCCACCAAGACGTTGAAATGGAGGGATGTTTATCTGAAGCTGACACGACACAATGGACGAGCCGGGACCCACGGCACCTATAACCCCAAACACAATGACCGGAGTTTCGACCTCACCAACAGCGAGCACATCGACCCCGAACGAGCCAAAGGCAACATCTACTGGGACTGCTTTCACGGCTTCCGCTCGGCTCTCGCTCCACCCGACCCAGATGATCTGGCGGCGACCTTCTCGGATGTGGAACGGCAATTCTATGAGAGCCGCTATTCCAACTTTGTGGAAAGCCAGAACGAGCGCAACGCCAAGATCCGGCACACGGAACGCAACCGCTCCATTCCCGACCTGCTGTCCAGCCGCAAGACCTGCCCGGAGGAGACCATCTACCAACTTGGAACGCTGGATGAACACGCTTCGGCAGAGGACTTGCTGAGCGTCGTCACAGAGTTCATTGAGGAGTTCAAGGCCAAGTATGGCGACCACGTTCATGTGCTGGACTGGGCACTGCATCTGGATGAGAGCACACCCCATATCCATGAGCGTCATGTGTTCGACTGCGAGAACAAGTACGGTGAGGTGGCTCCCCAGCAGGAAAAGGCATTGGAAGTGTTGGGCTTCAACCTGCTCGACCCGGACAAGCCCCTCAGCCGCCGCAACAACCGCAAAATCACCTTTGATGCCGCCTGCCGGAAGATGCTGTTCGAGATTGCAAAACGGCATGGTCTGGAATTGGAGGAAGAAGCGGAGTATGGCAACCGCAAATATTTGGAAAAGCAGGATTTCATCCTTGCCAAGCAAAAGAAGCAGCTTGCCGCCCAGCAGAACAAGCTGGACAAGCTGACCCTCAAGGTCAACGACATGGAAGCGTTGATCGATGAAGTTTCGGCAGCTGCCTACGACAAGGCGGTGGATGTCGTGACGGACGTGGTGCGCACCGAGACCCGGAAGGAAGATATGCGGATGATCGAGGACACGAAGAAGTGGGTGCTGTCCCCGGAACGTAAGGCTCCGCAGACCACGAGAGAATACGCCGCCCACCGTTTGGACACCGTGCTGGACAAGTTCCTCAAGACCATGCAGACCACCACCGCACGTCTGCAGGAGAAGCTCCTGAAGCCGGAAGTCCGTCAGAAAGGCAAGGAGCAGGTTAAGGAGAAAGCACGAGATTCCGTCCTGCAACTGCTGAACCGCTTACAGGCAGAACAGGGGCAAAACAAACCAACGGCGCAACCCCGCAAACAGGAGGGGCACTTGGAAATCTGAACCTCATCGGGAGCGTTCGGGGCAGAAAGCTGGCACTTTCTGCCCCGGCACCCGGTTACAAGGAAACGGAGGTCTGCCTATGAATATGAATCGGCCTGACATGACCGAAGATGTGAAATCTAAAGATTATACGAATAAGTCCTTGCAAAAGGACTCGAACCCGGTTACAATGAAAGCGTCCAAATCCCCTGCCACAGAATCTTCTGACCAGACCAAAGCAGCCAAGCACGAACCTCTTGTTTACCGGGTGGAGGAAATCGCCCAGCTTTTGGCGATTTCTCCCCGTGCGGCGTACAACCTGTGCAACACCACGAAGGATTTCCGGGTGCTGCGCATCGGCACCAGCATCCGGGTGAACAAGCAGAGCTTCGACAGCTGGTTTGCAGCGGTCTAAAGGAGGTAATCTATGGCATCTATCATGAAGCGCGGAGATTCCTACTCCGTCCGTTACAAGTACAAAGACCATTCCGGCAAGCCCTGCGAGGGATGGGAGAGTTTCAAGACCAAAAAGGAGGCGCAGGAGCGAAAGATCACGGTCGAGAAAGAATTGCTGGACGGCACATTCCTCGTCCCCGACACCATGACGGTGGAGGAGATGTTGTACAAATGGATCCCGATCCAGTCCACAAAGCACAAGTGGTCCCCCAAGACCTACACCCAGTCCGTGGCGATGGTGCAAAACCTTATCGTGCCGTATATCGGGAAGCGGAAAGTGCAGGAGCTGCGAACCTACGACATTGAGAAGTTCTATGCCACCCTTGCCAAGACCCCCTGCGGGCAATATGTGCACGGTGTGAAGCAGGACCTGTCCAAGAAGCAGAAGAAGCGGCTACTGTCTAGCACCTCTATCCACGAAGTCCACACGCTGCTCAAGACCGCATTTTCCTATGCGGTGGAATGGGACTTGATCCACAAGATTCCCCTGCCCCGTGATGCGCCCAAGGTCATCATCGAGGAGCGCACCATCTGGGACGAGAAAACCATGCTGGCAGCCTTGCAGACTATCGAAAACCCCGCCCTGCATCTGGCGGTACACATGAGCATGATCCTTTCGCTCCGTGAGGGCGAAATTCTCGGCTTGCAGCCGAGTGATCTGGACTTTGATGTCGCCGATGGGCGTGGTACCATCTCGGTCAGCAAGACCATGCAGAGAGCCAACAAGGACGCTCTGGAAAAGCTCGACCCCAAGCAGGTCTACTACACCTTTCCAGACAGGCGTGAGGGCAGTAAGTCCTCCCTCATCCTGAAAAAGCCAAAGACCAAGAAGTCCAACCGCATCCTGTATATGACCAAGCCCTTGAAAGAGGAGCTTCTTGCATGGCTTGAAAAGCTCAAACAGGACGAGCAGAACGCCCCAGAGAAGTACAGCAACTGCGGTCAGCTGTTCCGGCTCCCGGACGGCTTGCCCATCGCACCGGAGCTGCTGACAAAGTGGTACCGCCTGTGGAGAGCCGAGCACCCGGAGTTTGAACAGATCGTGTTCCACGGCCTGCGGCACTCCAGTGCCACCTACCAGCTCTTGCAGTCGGACGGCGACTTCAAGTCGGTGCAGGGCAACACAGGTCATGCAACGGCATCTGTCCTGATGGACACCTATGCCCACACGCAGGACAAGCCCCGGTTGGAGCTGACCGAGAAGATCGAAGCGAACTTCTATTCCCAAGACCTGACCTCGGCAGCATCCCAGCCCCGGCAAAATGAAAAGCCGGCGGCAACAAAAATCTCCGGCAGGGAGATCCTTGAAGCCATCCGGCTGATGGACGCAGACGAACGCAGAGAATTGACGAGAGCCTTGTTCGCCTAAAATTTCTTCTTTTTATGCAAAGGAAAGCAGGCTATGCAAACCTTGCGCAGAAAAGCCCCCGATTCTGGCAAATGTGCAAACGGTGTGCAGAAAGTGTGCAGCCGCTTTCCTACATAAAGAAAGAACGCCAAATCTTACGATTTGACGTTCAATATCTGGTGCACCTCCAGGGACTCGAACCCTGGGCCCACTGATTAAGAGAGCAAGCCGCCGGTTCGTCTCAATTTATGGAAGTTTCGAGTCATCGTTATTTTTAATCAAGACAACGTGATTTTTCACCCAGTAATTTCTGCACCCTTTGTCGGATTTTGTAACGAAAAGCACCTTCTGCACGTTTTGAAACCGTGCAAAATCCGTGCAGAAACCGTGCACTTACTCCCCGACAAATAAAATCGCTCTATCCCCCACCGGCTTGACGGCATTGGTTTGAGTGGCCGAACATCAAAATCAAGTCATGGAGGACACGACTATGAACAAACTGCTTTCTTGCCACTACAATATGGACACCAACCGGGTGGAAGCCCAGTTTGCGGACGGCTCTGCTGTTGCCATCGACTGCATTGCCATTGAGGACGAGTACGGCAACACCCCGGCACAGCGGGCAGAACTGGACTGGCTGCTCTACAATAAGCCATTGGAGTACGCCCAGCTTGTGCTGAGTGGTGAGATTGAACACTACCTTTCACTTGGCTGCGACCATGGCAGACTGGAAGATTGACCTTTAATTGAAATATTCCAAACAGATCAACAGCCCTCTACTTGCAGTCGTTACAAATAGAGGGCTCTTAGTTAGTAGTTCAATCTATTATGGTGACCATCTGAAAATACTGATACTGGTATTCGTCTTCTAATACTGCCTGCATTTCTTCCATGTATAACGGGTCTTTCAACAATTTGGGATGAAATGCTCGCTCTCTCCAGAGTCGGACTCCACTTTTGGGAAAAATATATTCCGTCCCAAGTTGCAAGTCCTTTTCGTTGCAAATAACTTTGTCCTTTTTCATTAAGCTATCAATAATACACTCGGCGGTTGTATTAAACATGTCCATTCCGAACAGTTTTATTGACGCAACTTTAGACAGATCTCTCTGGATGCCGATTTCAGTAGCTTTTCCGTTCCGATACTGCACTAGAAAGAACGAATCATTATCCATATATCGTCCGGTTATCAAATTAGGGTCATCGGTTTCCGCACAACGTTCCATTTGCATTGCTTCATTAGAAGAATTCGACCATTGTCTCTTCATTTGCAGAAGAGTTTTTTCTAGCTCATCTGGTGCCATACCTAATTTTAATTGTCCAATTCCAATATGTGGTATAATAATTATCTCTTTCATAACAAAACCTTATACCAAAAAGGTAAACCACACAAATGCAGCAGTTGCACATATCATCAGAACCAGTAGTATCGTACTTGCAAGTTTCTTCTCAATGGAAACTTTCTGATTTTCGCATAGGACAATCTGCTGAAGATTGTGAAATTCGGCTTCGCTGACATTTCCATTTAATGCTTTCCATGCAGTGCAGCGATCTGTAACCAGCAAAAAATCGGACAGCATTTCCATAAAGATGACAGCGAAAAATGCCAGAGAAAAGAACCACATCCCATTCCATTGAAGTTCTGTCAACACCCTCTGAAGGCTTGAAGGCTTTAATGACACTAACGAAATAATGTAAATCAACGTGTTGCAGAATTCTCTTGCTAATGGCCCTTTTTGTTTAAGAAAATCCATTTTCAACCCTTTCCTTACAAACGGAGTGACTTAACCACCAATAGCCTGATAGTAATCCGTTTTAGAACGAATCAAAGAACCGTTTGACTTGTATTCTTTGACAGTTTGATGGTAGCAATATTTTCGAAATATGTGTTCTATTTTTTCTGCATTGGAATCACCTCATATCAAGTTTGAATTCATATTCTATGCGTCAAATTGTGACTGATTTCAATGATTTTTTTGGTGATGACTAAGATGTTTTATTTAGCTCATTTCGTCCGATGCGGTAAATCTTCTTGTCTTGTTCTCCTACTTCAACAATAAGTTCATTTTTATTGTGATGAACTATTACTGGAATATAGCTATCGGAATTTTCCACCATCAAACATGTGACTCCATTCGTCCATTCACTGTTCAATTCCTTTGATAGCATGGAAATGATTTCTTCTTTCGTCATTTTGATTAATGAATAACCTCCATTTTGTACACTCCCCCAGGAGCTTTTGCTTAGTCAACGTTGCTCACACTGCGTTTGTGACAGCTTTTTTGAAAAAAGTTCAAAATCTTGTCAGCTTTGGACGCTTCAACGAAAAAGTGTCCACACATTTGTAAATAATTACAAGCGTGTGGGCAAAAATTCAGCCAGTTAGGAAATGCTCTCTGCAATTTTTAGAATCTCTTCACGCGGTATCTTTCCAATGATCGTATGTGATATGCCATCTTTCTCCCATACTAGCACATATCTTGTACGGCCTCCGCTATTGTTTGTTCCGAGTGTGGCATCGGCTGTTCCAACTTAACCTCGTTCTAAATAAACCGTCTGGCGGTATCTAACTGATTAACATTTCAACAAAGAAGCTGTGGTTGGAGCCTCCAATATTGAGCAATCCATTTTCTTTCCACTGCATCATAGGGATAACCGGGATTCCCCAGCATCTCTTTTATTCAGGATTTTTCTACTGAAATCCGGATTCCAAATCCTCCCTCTGAGTATGCAATGCTTATCCATGTTTCATCTTTTCTTAGCAAAACGCCTGTCGAAACGCTTTCTGAAGCCGATGCCTCTTCAGCGTATCCTAAGGTTTTCAATTGGTCAATATATTTTTGTATTTCTTCTTCAGAGATATTATTATAAAAGATTGCATAATACCCAGCATTAGAACCATCCAATATATATTCTATCGTTCCACTTTCCGGCTCACAAATAAGCCTAGTGTATTCATTATCCGGCCAAACTGAAGTATAAATACATTTTACATCAGACGGATTGGTTCCTCCATGTGTAGCAAATTTTCCCTGACCTGAAAAACGAATGCAAAGAAAGACCAATATCAAAACTATAAAGGCAACCGCCATACTGCTAAAAAATTCCAATTTCTTATTCATTTGGCTTGCTCCATAATTCAAACGTACAAAGCCACGATTCTTTTCTTTCGACTCTAAAGAATCGTGGCTTTTATACCCATTATCTAATGCTTTTATTACGGAATCGTGATGTCGTAGGAAATGGAGAACTGGCCACCGTTTGCCAAAGCATTCAATTTGTTTTCAAGGAAATTATCTGCATTGGAATCACCTCCATCACGGTTTCCATTTTAGATGTTGATAATAGCAAAGCACAAATAGAAAAAATCCACAATATTGTAGCAAGACGGAGAAAAAATGTCACCAAAACGGTGTAAGCGCAAAGCAGGGATTGGTTCTTGATCTCTGTTGTGAGAGTTCACAAACGTCCGGGGTGCTGTTGCCGGAAGGATGCTTTCTTCAATTTTCTTCCAGAATTCTCTGCAAATAGCGGGCTGTTTATGCTTCTTGAGAATCCATCTAGTGAATACCGACACCCTCCATGATCTTTTCTATCCAATTTGTGGAAGAATCATTTTTCTCACTAAATGACCCCAAATAATGTGACGAACTCTCAACCTCTATTATTACACCATCCGGCATTCTGTATTTTTCTAAACTGAGATTCAAACCTTTAAGTGGGATTGTTCTAGCCAGTTGAGGGATAGAAACTGTATGGAGAATATCAATTTTTGATAAACCTCTATACGTTTCTGTCTTTTCGGCTTCACTTAGCAACCGTTCTGCATACTGATTTGAAATAACCTGTATGCGAAATTGTTCTTTTTCATCCTCGGTCATCTCAAGTGGAACGCCGTGCAATGTGTCCACAATATAGGACGAAATTTTAGCGAAGTGCTCGTCAAAATCAGTGGTATCTTCGTTGGTCATATTTCTGTTCTACCCTCATTATAAGCTTTCCGGTCTGCTTAAAGTTACAGCTTTCAGCGTAAAGCTTCCGTAGTTTTTAATGCTAAACGATAGTTATCGAACTTTTCCACAGCTTTTGCAAAATCGTCGAGAAAAAGTTCTGTATCTTTTTCATTCGTACCACTTTACCCCATTATTAGAATTGAAAATTAGTAGCCCTTTGATATAAATAAGTAAACGATGAATCCACCCCACAAAACAACTTCAGCAATTATCAAACACTTCAAGTGTTGCTGCAATTTTTCGGGGTCAATTTCGCCTTTTTTCAGAAAATCATAAATTGAATTTCGCAATTTATCTATGTCTTCCTGCTTGATTTCCAGTTTCAAATAAAAATTTTTCCCGAAAAGGAGCTGGTGCATCCCATAATATATTGAAAGCAATATTAAAAATGAAGTAATACTTACAAGCGCTGGCTGGGTCCAGCTTATTGTCATACCTTCTACCGATGTAAGATTTCTATAAAAAACAATATCACTTAAACCAGCTACAAACAACAGAAAATTCCAAACCAAAAATGTATATAAAGTTTTCTTCATTTTCTATACCTTCTTTCACTACTGCCCACATTGCTGGAAATATCAAACGCCTACTTTATTTTTATGCCCTCATTTTTTACAAATCATCAAACCTTCCCGCCTTGCTTTTTTGTTTAGATAACGAAATTTAAGCCTGATTTATTTCGTTTGTCCACAAAATTTTTCAAAATCGTATAGATGCACATAAACTTCCTGAAAATTTGTAGCACAATCGCAATCTTCTTTTAAATAAACACGCTATAAGGATAAACTTTTTGTTTTACCTCGATTGAAAGCCATCTTTAGCTTTCTGGTTTGAGAACTGTACTTCGGGCCGGATTCTTTGGGTCTACTAGAATTTTTATTGGTGCCCCTTTCGGAATACATGGATTGAACCAAAACCACTGCGACTTTCCATTATAGGTTTCACCTTTAACTTTATACTGATAATGTACCACATATGGATAGATTACATCTTCATCGGCAAGGTGGTAGGTACTCATATGAAATTTTATATGTACTCGTTTTGTTGCTGTAACCTTTCCGATGATTCTTGTTCCATTTTTCAAAAGTTCTGCCTTTTTATAGTCGGAAATAATCGCCAATCCGATAATTATACCTGCTACAATCCATGCTAATATCGCAGCCACCCAAATACCAGACTTACACGCTCCAACCGATATAATTGCCGCCACGAACATTCCGACATATGCCAGTGTATGAATAAGATCTTTTGAAAAAAACATTTTATCTCGTGTAATTTTCATAAAACGGCATCCTCCTCAAATCCTACAGTCGGTAATCAGCAGCTTCGTGAAATCAACGTTCCTTAGATACTTAGATTTAATCCTATTTTGTTTCATCCGTCTACAAAATTCCTCAAAATCGTATAGCTGCACATAAATTTCCAGAAAACTTGTAGCACAATCACGATTTTTCTTTTCACTCAGATAAACCACCACGGCAATTCCAGCCACAGGTTATCCATAGCCTGTTCCTCGGTCTTTTGGGCGCGGCCTTTTGTCAGGTGGAAATATATCGCCGTACCAATCAAAGGATGTTCCTTGCCATCAGTAAAGCCATAGCGGTACAGCAGATAGGTCTGCTCCCGTTGGGTCAACCGTTTCAGGCCATCGTACAGTTCCCGGCGCGATTCCTGATCCTCCATAATGCTCTGCGGCTGCATGGCGTAGGGGTCGGCTATGGCTTCGATGCGCTGCAGTTGTTCCTCTCCCGGCAGAACATCATCCAGCGAAACGCGCTGGTAACAGATACCATCCTTGTCCTCTGTCACCATCCGCTGCTCAAAAGCGGCAAAGGCATCCCGAACCATATCCATCATGGCGTTGCGGATGGCCGGAGCCGCGTAGGTCAGGAACTTCATGCCACGCGCTGCATCGAACTTCGGCACGGTCTTCCACAAGCCCAGATTGCCCGCCTGTTTCAAATCGTCCGTGTCAAGGTTCAGGCCGGACTGTGCCAGATTCATGCTGCGGAAAAGGTCATTTGCCACCTTGCCAATAAAGGACTTGTTGTTGTCGATCAGGCTGTCCAGTGCTGCGGCATCGCCTTTCTGTGCCAGCGCACAAAGCCGTTCATTCGTCTGCTTCATGGGCGTTTTCCTGCTCTGCGGCAGACTGCAAGATTCCCAGCAGACCGCTTCGCAGCTGTTCCAGTGCTTCCGGCGTAGCTCCTTCCATACCCGAAACGCTGTCCAACATTGCATCTGTCAACTGCTCTGCCGTGATCGTTGGGTGCTGCACATCCTGCCCCTTGGTCAGTTCATTGAACATCTTCTCGGCCACTTTCTTGCTCATGGCTTCCTGTTCGGCGTAATGGCTCCCGATACCCTTTTTGATTTCCTTGACCGCCGCCATGAAGTACATTTCAATGTCATCAAGGTCGCCTTGATACACTGGCTTTCTCCGAAGGCTGATGTCCTTTGCGGCTTTGGCTGCTTCCGGGGTCTTGACCTTTGTGCGCAGCAGGGTGCTCAATGTCGTGAGCATGGCATTCTGTGCTGCGATGCCGGACGCAAAGGTGTCATCAAAATACTGCGATATGCGGTAAGTAAGCTCTGCAAAGCGGGCGTTTTCCAGCAGCAGGTTGACTACCTCTGCATTGACGCGCCCTGTGTAGAGGTTCTTTGCGGCTTCTACGGACAAGCCAAGTTCAGCAATGTCGTAGTTCTTGCGGTCGGGGATGTTGGTTTCTCCCAGCAGAAAATCCGTGGACACGTTGAACAGCCTTGCAATCCTCAGCACCTGCTCATGGGTCAGGGTTCCCTTTGCACCGCTGATAAAGCGGCTGATGGTACTCTTGGAGCAGCCGATTTCCTTGGCAAGCTCCGGTTGGCTTATGTTGTGCTCTTTCATCAAGTCCGCAAGACGGACGTTGGATGGTGCGGGCAGATATTCCTGTGCCATGTGGTCGGCCCTCCTTTTTGAGCTTTTTCCTCATTATAATACGCTCTGCCGTTTTGTTCAATATAAGGTTTCCTCTCTGCCCTTGCTGTTGCAGCCCTGCAACCAGTGAGGGCATTTTTCTTTTTCCGTTGCAGTTCTGCCGCTTTTTCGCCTTTCCTGCAAAATTTTCCGTATATTCAGGCACAAGGCAAAAAACACCAGAGTTCCCACTTTGGGGTACTCTGGTGCAACACATAACACCGCCCCGCCCGGTGGCCGCAGGGTGCGGGGTTTTGTAGGCATCGAACCGCTTGTCCACCCCTGCCCGTAAAAAGTGCATTTTTTCACGGAAGAAGTTCGTACAACCTGTACGGTCTGTACTTGTACGCACCTGTACGGCGAATTGAAGCAAATTAAAACGTGGTATCGTTTATATTTCGTGTTCCAGTACGCCGTACAGACCGTACGGGTTATTTGAAATCCGTACGCGATTTTTTAGATGCGTACGGAGCAATCAAGTTCGCATTGTGCGAACTTGATCGTAGCTCTCCCGCAGGAGACGTTCCCCCTCGGAGAGCCCACTACACTTTGCAGACCGCAGGGATGAAAGTGTCATAGTGGGTTATTACACTTCCGTGGAAGTGCATCTCCGTTACCCGTCACCTCTCGATGAACCTTGAAAGGAGGGATGCCCTTTGGCAAGAAATGATGGCATTGACCGCACCAGTGTTCGAAATCTCGCCGTTTCGGACAAGGCCGTTGGCAACACTCAGCAGCACAACGAGCGCGAAAAGGACAGCTACCGGAACCCCGACATCATCCCCCAGCGCACTGCATGGAACATCCACTTCAAAAAGCCAACCGCCAGCTACACCGACCTATTCGCCCAACTGGAAACCGCTGGCACGATTTCAACGCGCGGCTTGAAGCCGGATGCCACCCATTACTGCGAGCTTGTCTTTGATGTCAACTCGGCCTACTTTGACAACCACGGCGGCTACGAGTTCGCCAAGCAGTTCTATGAGGATGCCTACCAAGCTGCCGTTCAAATCGTGGGCGGTGAGCAGTATATCCTCTCGGCAGTCATGCACGCCGATGAGATCAACCGCGCCATGACCGAAGCATTAGGCCGTGAAGTCTACCACTATCATCTCCATGTGGTCTATGTGCCTGTGGTGGAAAAGCAGATCCTCTGGTCGAAACGCTGCAAGGACAAGGCACTGGTCGGCACAGTCAAGGAGACCGTCATGCAGGTCAGCCGAAGCAAGAAGTGGGCTTCCAAGCCCCTGCTGGACGATGCCGGAAAGCCTGTCCTGCAAAAGAGCGGCAAGCCAGTCCTGAAGAAGTCGTACAGTGTCCTGCAAGACGATTTCTTCCACTATATGCGCAACGCCGGGTATACGGATGTAGAGCGCGGTGAGCGTGGCAGCACTGAAGAACACCTGACCGTCACCCAGTTCAAAGTCCAGCGGGAGCAGGAGCGACTGGACACTCTGACCGCCCAGATTGACCAGAAAGAGCAGCACCTCACCCAAACCAACAAAACCCTCTCCAAGACCGAAAAGGAACTTGCCGCTGTGCAGAAAAAGGTCACGCTCACAAAAGAAGCCCTCATTCATGCGCGCGATCTGGATTATATTGGTAAGCGCACCTTTCTCGGCAACTATTCGCTGACCGAAGAAGAGTTTTCCAAGCTGAAAAAGCAAGCCGACCACGGCTATATGATGGATGTGGAGAACCGCCGCCTGAAAGAAGAACTTTCCACCGCCAAGAAAGAGGCCGTTCGTTGGAGCAACAAGTACCACGACCTGTGGTACGACGTAAAACCCTATCTGGATGCTCTCCACCGTGCGCCCGAACTGGTGTGCGGCTTTCTGGAAAAGATTCTTGCCCCCAAGCAGGAGCTCACCATGAATGTGCAGCAGCGAAACCGCAGGCGTGGGCAAGATGTAGAACTTTAAGCTGAATTTTTAGATGATATGACAATATAAGGAGAAATGCTTATGGATTTTGACCGTAATTCTATGACCGTCCCTGTGCAATCTTCCGATTATACGAATAAGTTCTTGCAAAAGGACTCGAATCCCACTACAATGGAAGTGGTCACTCAAATAAGTTCTTGCAAAAGGACTCGAATCCCACTACAATGGAAGTGGTCACTCAAATAAGTTCTTGCAAAAGGACTCGAATCCCACTACAATGGAAGTGGTCACTCAAACCAATGCCGTCAAGTCTCCGACTGACAGCCCAGCAACTACAAAGCTGGTGTACACGGTGGAAGAGATCGCACGAATGCTGGCCATCAGTCTGCGCTCTGCTTACAACCTGTGCAACAGCACCACCGAATTCCGTGTCCTGCGGGTAGGCGGAAGCATCCGTGTGCCGAAGGACAGCTTCGATGCGTGGCTCTACCGGGCAGCTTGATAAGAGGAGGCAAACAGTATGGCATATATTACGAAGCGCGGCAACTCTTACAGCGTCCGCTACACCTACGAAGATGAACACGGCAAGAGCTGCGACAAATGGGAAAGTTTTCCTACAAAAGAGGAGGCAACGAACCGAAAGAAGCAGATCGAACATGAACTGGCAGCTGGCACATTCCTGATTCCGTCCTCGGTGACGGTGGCAGAGTTCCTCATGGATTGGCTGCCCAAGCAGTGCAGCAAGCACAAGTGGGCCCCCAAAACCTACGAATCCAATCTTTCCACCATCCAGAATCTGATTATCCCCTATATCGGCAGCATAGAGATGCAGAAACTCAAGCCCTACCACATGGAAAACCTCTATACGACCCTGAGCAAAACGCCCTGCGGTTCGTATATCGAGGGAAAGAAGCAGGAACTGACCGAAAAGCAGAAGCATCGGTTTCTATCCGGCACCACCATCCACGAGGTTCATCGGCTGCTGGGAACTGCCTTCCAGTACGCCGTAGAGTGGGGAATCCTGATTAAGAGTCCTGTTCCCGTGGACAGCCCCAAGAAGTCCACGCAGGAGCGCTCCATCTGGACGGTAGAGGAAATGCGGGAGGCTCTGGACAGCATGGAGGACCCCATCCTGCATCTGGCAGTCCACCTCACATTGGTGGGCGCACTGCGAGAGGGTGAGATCGTAGGTCTGACCCCGGAAGATCTCGATTTTGATGCCGCAGATGGCATCGGAACGTTCCGTATCAACAAGTCCATGCAGCGGGTGCGAAAAGAAGCCCTGAATCAAGTAGATGATGGCTGCATCATCAAGATATTCCCGGACAAGCTGGAGCGCAGCACCACTTCCCTCATCCTGAAAAGCACCAAAACCGCATCCTCCTGCCGCACCATCTTCATGACCTCTGCACTAAAAGAAGAATTGAAGAAGTGGCTGAATCAGCTGGCGACAGACGAGAGAAAAGACCCGACACGCTACCATGACAGTGGGATGCTGTTCCGTCTGCCCAACGGTCTGGCGGTGGAGCCGGTGCTCATCCGCAAAAAGTTCCTCAAGTGGCAGGATGCCCACCCGGAGTTCCCCCGCATTGTCTTTCACGGTTTGCGGCATTCCAGTGCGACTTATCAGCTGATGATCTCCGGCGGCGATGTGAAGGCCGTTCAGGGAACCACTGGACACGCTACGGCAGATATGCTGGTGAACACCTACGCCCATATCCAGCAGTCCTCTCGTGTTGAACTGGGGAAGAAGTTCGAGGAAGGGTTCTATGCTAAGTCCGAAAGCCCCAGCCCACAGGCTGTACCCGCCGCAGGCGAACCGACCATCTCTATGACTGCTCTGCTGGAACTTCTGAAGAACGCAGACCCCGAAGTAAAGGCGCAGCTCCGTCTGGCTCTTCTGACCTGATGCAAAATTTACCACGCATTTCAAAGCAATTCCAGCCCATGCAGAGGATTCCCACGAAAAAGCCGACCGTGCAAAAACCGTGCATTGACCGTGCAAGCCCCGAATTTTCGGGGTTACATAACGAAAAAGAGCGTCAAATCTTACGATTCAACGCTCTTTTATTGGTGCACCTCCAGGGACTCGAACCCTGGGCCCACTGATTAAGAGTCAGTTGC